>DONB01000152.1:543-14515 GCA_003510325.1 Thiobacillus sp.
GCGGCGGCATCGCCAACACCTTCCTCAAGGCCACCGGCCACAACGTCGGCAAGTCGCTGTGCGAGGACGACCTGGTGCCGACCGCGCAGGCGCTGATCGAGAAGATGACCGCGCGCGGCGCGACCATCCCGATCGCCGTCGACGTGGTGTGCGGCAAGAAATTCGACGCCAACGAGCCCGCCGTGCTGAAGGATGCCAAGGACGTCGCTGACGACGACATGATTTTCGACATCGGCCCGAAGAGCGCGCAGGAACTCGCCGACATCATCATGAAGGCCGGCACCGTGGTGTGGAACGGCCCGGTCGGCGTGTTCGAGTTCGACCAGTTCGGCGAAGGCACCAAGACCATTGCCATGGCAATCGCCAACACCAATGCCTTCACCCTGGCCGGCGGCGGCGACACCATTGCCGCGATCCAGAAATACGACATTTACGACAAGGTGAGTTACATCTCGACCGCCGGTGGCGCCTTCCTCGAATACCTGGAAGGCAAGGTTCTGCCCGCCGTGGCGATCCTGGAGGAACGCGCGCAAGGCTAAGCGTATTACGGTGAAACCCGAGGGGGAGGCGTCAGGCTTCCCCCTCGGGTTTTTAGCCTCCTCCTTTACCCTAACCGTCCCACCCAAATAATGATCCGCAGAACCAAAATCGTCGCCACCCTCGGCCCCGCTTGTTCCGATGCCAAAACCCTGGACCGGATGATGGAAGCCGGCCTGGATGTGGTGCGTCTCAATTTTTCCCATGGCACGGCGCAGGACCATATCGATCGTGCCGAGCTGGTGCGCTCGCTGGCCCGCACGCGTGGCCGTGCGGTCGGTGTGCTGGTCGACCTGCAAGGCCCGAAGATCCGCATCGGAAAATTCAAGGACAACAAGATCACGCTCGCCAATGGCGACATCTTCATTCTCGACGCCGCCTGCTCGCTGGGCGACCAGACCCGCGTCGGCCTCGACTACAAGGAACTGCCGAACGACGTCAGTCGGGGCGTCACGCTGCTGCTGGATGACGGCCGCATCGAGTTCTGGGTCGAGGACGTCAAGGGCACGGAAATCGTCTGCAAGGTCGTGCAGGGCGGAGTGCTGTCGAACAACAAGGGCATCAACCGCAAGGGCGGCGGCCTGTCGGCGTCTGCGCTGACCGAAAAAGACATCGAGGACATCAAGACCGCCGCTGCGCTGAATGCCGATTATCTGGCGGTCTCGTTTCCGCGCTCCGGTGCCGACATGCGGCAGGCGCGCGAACTGCTGCGTGCAGCGGGCGGCAAGAGCCAGCTGGTGGCGAAGATCGAGCGTACCGAAGCGATCGAGCATCTCGAGGAAATCCTCGACGCATCCGACGCCATCATGGTGGCGCGCGGCGACCTCGGCGTGGAAGTCGGCGACGCCGCGGTGCCTGCGCTGCAGAAGCGCATGATCCGCATGGCGCTGGAACGCAACAAGGTCGTCATCACCGCCACCCAGATGATGGAATCGATGATCTCCAGCCCGATTCCGACCCGCGCCGAAGTTTCCGATGTCGCCAACGCAGTGCTTGACGGCACCGACGCGGTGATGCTGTCGGCCGAAACCGCGGCCGGCCAGTTCCCGGTCGAGGCGGTGCAGGCGATGGATCGCGTCTGCCTCGAAGCGGAGAAGGAAGCCGAGCCGGGATTTGCCAAGCAGCGCCTCGACCACAGCTTCCTGCGCGCCGACGAGGCGATCGCGATGTCGGCGGTGTTCACGTCGGTGCACCTCAACATCAAGGCGATCGCCGCGCTGACCGAATCGGGCAACACCTGTCTGTGGATGAGCCGGCTGTCCACCCGGGTGCCTGTCTACGCCTTGACACCCGAGGTGCAAACCCGTAGAAAAGTCACTCTTTTTCGCGGCGTCTACCCGATCAACCTGAAGACGGCCAGCAAGGAGCGTGATGCCTTGCTGGCGGAAGCAGAAGAAGAGTTGCGGCGGCGCGGTGCGGTGCGCGACGGCGACCTGATCCTGCTGACGATCGGCGAACCGATCGGCCAGTCGGGCGGCACCAACACCATGAAGATCGTCCGCGTGGGCGATTCGAAAAAAAACTGATTTCGCAAAAGTAGCCAGCTGAATATTTTTAACCTAGGAGAGTGTAAATGGCCCTGATTTCCCTTCGTCAACTGCTCGACCATGCCGCCGAAAACGGCTATGGCCTGCCCGCGTTCAACGTCAACAACATGGAACAGGTGCATGCCATCATGCAGGCCGCCGCTGCCGTGGATTCGCCGGTGATTCTGCAGGGTTCCGCCGGTGCGCGTTCCTATGCGGGCGAGCCCTTTCTGCGCCACCTGATCCTGGCCGCGATCGAAATGTATCCGCAGATCCCCGTGTGTATGCACCAGGATCACGGCGCGTCCCCCAGCATCTGCTTCCGCTCCATCCAGTCCGGCTTCTCGTCGGTGATGATGGACGGTTCGCTGATGGAAGACGGCAAGACCCCCGCTTCTTACGAATACAACGTCGAAACCACCCGCAAGGTGTCCGAACTGGCCCACGCCTGCGGCGTGTCCGTCGAAGGCGAACTGGGCTGCCTGGGCTCGCTGGAAACCGGCAAGGCGGGCGAGGAAGACGGCCACGGCGCCGAAGGCACGCTGGATCACTCCATGCTGCTGACCGATCCCGATGAAGCCGCTGATTTCGTGACCAAGACCAAGGTCGATGCCCTGGCCATCGCCATCGGCACCTCGCACGGCGCCTACAAGTTCACCCAGAAGCCCACCGGCAAGGTGCTGCGCATCGACCGCGTGAAGGAAATCCACGCCCGCATCCCCAACGTGCACCTGGTGATGCACGGCTCCTCCTCCGTGCCGGAAGACTGGCTTGCCATCATCAACAGCTACGGCGGCGACATGGGCCAGACCTATGGCGTGCCGGTCGAGGAAATCGTCGAAGGCATCAAGAACGGCGTGCGCAAGGTCAACATCGACACCGACCTGCGCATGGCGTCCACCGGCGCCATCCGCAAGCACCTGGCGGAAAACAAGGCCAACTTCGACCCGCGCAAGTTCCTGAAGGAGGCGACCAAGGGCATGAGCGACATCTGCAAGGCGCGTTACGAAGCCTTCGGCGCCGCCGGCCAGGCCAGCAAGATCAAGAAGGTCTTCAACCTCGAAGAAATGCAGAAGCGCTACGACAAGGGCGAGCTGGATCCCAAGGTCAACTGATCTTTGGGGTGTGAGCCGGAAGGGGGCGCTGCGGCGCCCCCTTTTGCATGGGGGGCCGTGAATGTCGTTGGGGCTGGACAGGATGGCAAGGGAGAATATAATTAATTGTGGATGTTGTTGTCCGTTTAATGGAGAGCCGAAATGAAGCAATTCGCTGTCTTGATCGCCCTTGCCCTGCCTCTTTACGTGGCGCCAGTCCAGGCCAGTCCAGAACTGGCGGCCAAGAGCAAATGCATGACCTGCCACCAGGTCGACAAGAAAATGCTCGGTCCTTCATTCAAGTCCATTGCGGCCAAGTACAAGGGCGACAAGACCGCCGAAGCCACGCTGGTCGACAGCATGCTGAAGGGCGCCAAGGGCAAATGGGGAAAAATCCCGATGCCGCCGCAGAAAATCGCCCCGGTGGATGCGCAAAAACTGTCGAAGTGGATCCTGACGCTCTGACGCGCTGCTCGCGGTGAGGCGGGCCAACTGCGGCCCGGGCCGAGGAGTTGCCTTAGCCGAGCATCGCCTTCAGGGCGGCCAGCCGGTCGCTGCCGCTGGCCTTGGCGTCGGCGCTGGTGGGGGCGTCCGGCTGACGCACGTCCTCGCCGAGCTCGTCGATGAAGCGCGACGGATCGCAGGCAACCGTTTCGCGCGCGCGCTTGCGGCGCGAACAGTAGGACAGGGTGAGTGACTTGCGCGCCCGGGTGACGCCTACGTACATCAGGCGACGCTCCTCTTCCAGCCGTCCCTCGTCCACCGCGTCGCGGTGCGGCAGGATGTTTTCCTCGACCCCGACCAGGAAGACATGGCCGAACTCCAGGCCCTTGGCAGCGTGCAGGGTCGACAGCCGCACCGCGTCGGGCTCCGTTTCCTCGCGGCCTTCGAGCAGCGTGATCAGCGCGATGGTCTGCGTCAGCTGCAGCAGGTCCTTGTCGTCTTCCTCGCCTTTCTTGGCGATCCATGCGGCGAATTCGAGCACGTTGTTCCACTTGTTCTGCGCCGCACGCTGATCGTCCTGGTCGAACAGATAGACTTCGTAGTCGATGGTTTTCAGCAGATCGTTCAGCAACTCACCGGCCGGCTCGCGCGCAACGCGTTCCTCGAAACGGTTGATGAAATTGCAGAACTCGATAAGCGGCGCCAGCTGCCGCTCGCCGATCTGCGAGGCGGCCGCGGCCGAGAACACCGCCTCGAACAGGCTGACGTGCAGGGTGGCGGCGACCTGGCCAAGCTTTTCCAACGTTGCCGCGCCGATGCCGCGCTTGGGCGTGGTGACCGCGCGGATGAAGGCCGGGTCGTCGTCGCTGTTGGCGATCAGACGCAGGTAGGCGATCACATCCTTGATTTCGGCGCGGTCGAAGAACGACTGTCCGCCCGACAGCTGGTAGGGCACCTTCTCGTTGCGCAGCGCCTGCTCGAATACGCGCGCCTGGTAGTTGCCGCGATAGAGGATGGCATAGTCGCGCCATTCGGTGCGGTGCTGGAACTTGTGCGACAAGAGGCGCATCACGACCGACTCGGCCTCGTGCTCGTCGTCCTTCGTCGGCATCACCTGGATCGCGTCGCCGTGGCCGAGGTCGCTCCACAGGCGCTTTTCGAACAGCTTGGGGTTGTTGGCGATCAGGCTGTTGGCGGCCTTGAGGATGCGTACCGTCGAGCGGTAGTTCTGCTCCAGCTTGACCACGTGCAGATGAGGATAGTCCTCGTTGAGCTGTCTGAGGTTGTCGGCCGACGCACCGCGCCAGCCGTAGATCGCCTGGTCGTCGTCGCCCACCGCGGTGAACGCCGCGCGCACGCCGGTGAGCTTCTGCAGCAGCCGGTACTGTGCCACGTTGGTGTCCTGATATTCGTCGACCAGGATGTGGCGCAGGCGGTTCTGCCACTTTTCGCGCAGCTCGGAATGGGTGTCCAGCAGTTCCGCCGGCAGGCGGATCAGGTCGTCGAAATCGACCGCCTGGTAGGCGCGCAGGGTGGCGTCGTAGCGGTCGTAGATCTTCGCATAGGCGCGTGCGTTGTCGTCCTCGGCCGTTTGCAATGCAATGGCGGGCGACTTCAGCTCGTTCTTCCACAACGAAATGCGCGACACCGCGCGGCGGATTTCCTGCTTGTCGGTGGTCTTGAGGATTTCCGAGACGATGCCCGCCGCATCGGCCGAGTCGAGAATGGAAAACGCCGGCTTCAGCTCGGCGAATTTCGCGTCCTCGCGCAGCATCCGGAGACCCATCGAATGGAAGGTGGTGACGATCAGGCCCTTGGTGTTGACGCCCTGAGTCAGCTTGGCGGCGCGCTCCTGCATCTCGCGCGCGGCCTTGTTGGTGAAGGTGATGGCGGCGATCGAGCCCGGCTTGTAGCCGCACTCGCCAATCAGATAGGCGATCTTGTGGGTGATCACCCGCGTCTTGCCGGAGCCTGCGCCCGCCAGCACCAGCAGCGGGCCGTCGAGATACTTCGCCGCTTCGCGCTGCGGCGGATTGAGCGCGGAAAGCAGGCTCATGCCGCGCCGAATTCGCGATTCAGATACGCGTTGATGGTGTCCGATTCGTACAGCCAGGTCTGTTTGCCGTTGTCATCGGTGATCAGCAGGCACGGTACCTGCGGCTTGCCGCCGCCGGCGATCAGGGCGGCGCGATGTGTCTCGTCATGCTGAGCGTTTCGCAGCTCGATGTCGAGCGAAAGGCGCTCGATCGTGCGCCGGGTCTTCAGGCAGAACGGGCAGGTGGGAAAGTGGTATAGCGCCAGGGTGCGGGTGCGCGCATCGACGGCCGCCTGCTCGGCGGCGGGGCGCACGATGCCCTTCGGGCGCGTCAGCCAGTAGCCCAGCAGCAGGAAGGGCGTGAGGACGAGGCGCAGGGTACGGAAAAACAGGCGGATCAGGGGTTTCATAACGCAGGCGTCACAAGAGGTTCAGGCGGGAGCGCTATGATGCGGATCAACACAGCGTAAAACGAAATCGTATTTTATATGCCCACCTACGCCATTGGCGATCTTCAGGGATGCCAGACGTCCCTGCTGCACTTGCTGGATGAACTGAAATTCGATGCGGCGGCCGACCGGCTGTGGTTTGTAGGCGACCTGGTCAACCGCGGGCCGGATTCGCTGGCGGTGCTGCGGTTTGTCAAAAGCCTGGGAAATGCCGCCGTCAGCGTGCTCGGCAATCACGATCTGCACCTGCTGGCGCTGGCCGAGGGCTACGGCCGGATGCACAAGGGCGACACGCTGGACGGCATTCTGGCGGCTCCCGACCGTGACGAACTGCTGCACTGGTTGCGCCACCAGAAACTGGCCTGGCGCGAAGCGAATGTGCTGATGGTGCATGCGGGGGTGCTGCCGGACTGGACGCCGGACGACACGATGCAGCGTGCGGCCGAGGCGGAAGCGGCCTTGCAGGGGCCCGATTACCGTGATTTTTTCGCGCAGATGTACGGCAACGCACCGGTTGCATGGGATGCGGATCTGCAGGGGATCGAACGTCTGCGGGTCATCGTCAACGCTTTTACCCGGCTGCGCTACTGCACGGTCGGCGGCGAGATGGAATTCCACCACAAGGGCGCACCCGGCACGCAGCCGGCCGGCTTGCTTCCGTGGTTCGACGTGCCGGGACGCCGGAGTGCGGACGCGACCGTCGTCATCGGCCACTGGTCGACGCTGGGGCTGATCAATCGCCCAGGCCTGATTGCGCTGGATACCGGCTGCCTGTGGGGCGGCCGGCTGACCGCGGTCAGACTGGAGGATCGACAGGTGTTCGCGGTGCCGTGCCCGATGCAGTTGCGTCCAAAAGTCTAGCGGTCGCGGCTTCGGCTTGCGTGGCCAGTTCGCGCCGGTGGCCATCCGGCAGGATGGGCTCGCCGAAATGCAGCTCGGCGATGAGCCCCGGTTCGCTGACGATATTCTTCAGGCTCTGCCACATGCTGATGTGGTCGATGTAGGCGGGCGCCGCGGTGTATTCGCCGTCCAGGGTGCGATAGCGCAGGGCCGCCGGCACCACCGGGCAGTTCAGTTGCACCGCCGGCTGCAGCAGCGACGGCATGAACCGCCGCAGACCTCGCCCGTCGCTGGTGGTGCCTTCGGGGAATACCGCGACCCACGCGCCATCCTGCATCAGCTCGCGCATCTCGACGTTGATGCGCGCGGTGTCGGCGCGGCGCCCGCGCTCGATGAACAGGGTGCCGGTCTTCTTCGCCAGCCAGCCCGCTACCGGCCAGTTGCGCACCTCGGCCTTGGAGACGAAATGCACCCGCTGGGCGGCGTAGATCAGATAGATGTCCAGCCACGACACGTGATTGCACACCAGCAGCGCCCCCCCCACGAGACGGGGCGGGGACGCCAACTGCGCCCGCACGCCGAGCACACGCAGCAGACGCCGTGCCCAGGCCATGATGAAGCGGTCGCGCTGCACCGGCCTGAGCAGGGGAAACGCCAGCCCGGCCGCTGTCACCCCCCATGCGAGGTGCAGCACCAGCAGACTGATGCGGGTCGTGCGGCGAAGCAGGGTGGCTGGGCGGGCGAGATTCACCCGTCCATTGTAAGACGTCTCAGGCGATGAGGCGGCGGGCATAGCTGCGGTTCAGCTGCGCCATTGGCAGCAGCATCAGCAGATCGGCGGTGTTGAAGTCCGGATCCCAGGCCGGCTCGCCGCACACCATGGCGCCGAGCCGGGTATAGCCCTTGATCAGCGGCGGCAGCGCCGCCTGCTGGCCATCGTCGAGGGATTCGATCGGCAGGCGGGTACGCGGGGTGGCGCGCCATTCGATCGGCGCGAGATGGCGNNATATGACCGCCGTCGGCCATGCTGATGCTGGCGCAGCCGACGAGGTATTCATAGCCGTAGCGCGTCATGTAGTCGGCCAGTCCTGCCCACAGGCGGGCGAGGACGGCGCCGCTGCGATGCGCCGGGTGCACGCACGAACGGCCCAGTTCGGCCATGCGCGGGCGCAGGAAGTGCAGCCGGGTAAGATCGAATTCCTGTTCGGAGTAATAACTGCCGACGCGCTTGGCGGCGTCGGGGGGCAGGATGCGATAGGTGCCGACGACTTCTCCCGCGGCAAGATCGCGGACCAGCAGGTGATCGCAAAAGGGGTCGTAGAGATCGATGTCGTGACCCGGCAGCACCGACGCCAGGCGCGCGCCCATTTCCTCGGCAAACACCTGATAGCGCAGGCGCTGGGCTTCGCGGATTTCGCTGTCGTCCACTGCCAGCGACACATGGTAGCGACTGGCGGCAGAGGGGTGTAGGTTGCTGCGGGCTTCGAGCATGGGGCACTCCGATCGATGGAATGCGCCCAGCTTAGTGACAGGCTGTTAATGCACCGTGACGGCCGGATTGCGAAACGGTGACGCTGTTTTCGGCGTGTCGCGCCGGGTTTATTGGGTCACCCGGGTGACGCCCCCGCCCGCCAGCACGCGCACGCGGTCGCCCACCCGGAATTCCTGGTCGGCAGCCTGGGTGACGGCGATCATCCGCCCCGAGTCGAGCTTGACGGTGATTTCGACGCCCTTCTGGCGCGTCACGGCCTCTTCCGCCGCCGCGCCGCCCACGCCGCCCAGCACCGCGCCGACAGCGGCCCCCACCACGCTGCCGCGGCCGCCGCCCACCGTGCTGCCGGCGACGCCGCCGACGACTGCGCCGGCCCCGGCGCCGATCGGGGTCTTGGTGCCTTCGATGGTCACTTCACGCACCGATTCCACGACGCCCATCTGCACCTCCTGGACGGTGCGTGCCTGGCTGCGGCTGTAATCCGAGCCGCCCAGTCCGGCCGGACAACCTGCCAGCAGCAGGCTGCTGGCAGCAAGGAGAACGGCGGCAATAGACGGGTTCATGATGAGCTCCTGATGGTTACTGGAAATCGTAGCCAAACTCGGCACGGAATGCGCCGGCGATCTCATCGCGGCTGGGGCGGTGGTTCTGTCCGCCGCGCTGGGCGATTTTGATCGCTCCCATGAGACTGCCTAGACGCCCGGAGGTTTCCCAGTCGAGTCCGCGGGTGATGCCGTACAGGATGCCGCTGCGGTAGGCGTCGCCGCAACCGGTGGGGTCGAGGATGGCCGNNCGGGATGTCGATCTGCTTGTCCGTAGTATAGATCACCGAGCCTTCGGCGCCGCGCGTCACGATCAGCGCCTCGACGTGGCGCGCCAGCGTGGCCAGAGTTTCCCCGGTGCGGGTCTGCAGCAGCTCGGCCTCGTAGTCGTTGAGGATGACGAAGCTGGACTTGTGGACGCATTCCAGCAATTCCTCGCCGGAAAACAATGGCATGCCCTGACCGGGGTCGAACACGCACGGCACGTCGGCTTCGTGAAAGCCGCGCACGTGGCGCAGCATGCCGTCGCGCCCATCCGGCGAGACGATGCCGAGCTTGACGTCCGGCACCTGGCGCACGTCGTTTTCGTGCGAATAGTTCATCGCGCCGGGGTGGAAGGCGGTGATCTGGTTGTCGGCGAGGTCGGTGGTGATGAAGGCCTGCGCGGTATAGGTGCCGGCAATGTGGCGGATGTAATCGCGCGAGATCGCATGGTCATCGAGGCGTTCGGCGTAGGCGCCGAAGTCGNNCGCCGTACTCGCGGCGCATCTCCGGCACCAGGAAGGACACGTTCAGCATGTGGATCTTGTCGGGCAGGATGTGGTGCTTGAAGTGATCCTGGAACACCATGATGGAATCGAAGGCGAGGGAGCCGCAGATGAGGGTGCGCATGTTGGGTCCGGGTTGAAAACGACAGCCGGGATTATACGCAGGCCGCCCTGCAACGATTCACGCGATGACCGCGCCCGGGAAGGGGCAGTCGAAGTCGCATCAGCGTTATGCAGGGCTGGGGGAGTGCGCCCGGGTTGCTGCGGCACCCGGATTAGACGTTTTTCAGGCCGCGTTCAAAGCGCCAGGGTCAGCGTCGCAACTGTGCCGCCCAGCAGGGCGCCCACCAGTACGTCGCTTACGTAGTGCAGCCCCAGCACCAGGCGCGACAGCGCGACCAATGCAGTGAACGGCCACACCAGCCAGCCCAGTGACGGGTAATAGGCGGTGGCGACGAGGCTGAACACCACGGCGTGCAAGGTATGGCCGGAGGGGAAGCTGAAGCGGTCGAGCGGCGCGGTCAGGCAGCAGATGGTGGGACAGGCCTGATACGGCCGGGGCCGCTCGGTGGCGCCCTTGAGCCACTTGTAGAGCAGCGTTCCCAAGAGCCCGGCGACGGTCATGTGCAGCACGGCCGGAACCGCATCCCAGCCACGCCAGACGATCATCGACAGCATCAGGACATACCAGAACACACCGTTGCCGAGACGGCTGGCCAGCCGCAGCAAGCCGACTTCCCAGTCCGGCAGGCGCACGCCGTTGAGGCGTTCCAGCCAGACGTGTTCGCGTGCGGCCAATCGATCGAGGCCCTGATGGGTATAGAGAATCAGACGCATGCGCTGCATGTTCGGCTCCTGGAGTTTATCCGGTGCGTGCGGCGGACAGGCCGTACTGGTTGGCGTCGATCGACGCGGATTGCGGCAGCGCGAGGCGAAGCAGCACGTGCTCGAAACGGTCGATGATGGCGTCCCACGACAATTGGGCCGCGCATGCGGCGGCGGCGGTTCCGAGACGGCGCTGTTCGGCGGTGTCCAAGGCCAGCGACACGGCCTGGGCGATGAATGCGTCCTCGTCTTCGGGCTGTGCCTTGAGGCCGTTTTCAGCGTGGCGGATGATTTCCTCGGCGGCGGCACAGTCGAAAGCCACGACCGCGAGCCCCGAGGCCATGGCTTCGATGGTCACGTTGCCCCAGGTTTCGGTCAGGCTGGGGAACAGAAACACATCGGCGGACGCGTAATGCGCGGCCAGCGATTCGCCGATCTGCGTGCCGCAGAAAATGGCATCGGGGCGGCGAACCTGCCAGATCGCGCGTTCGGAGCCGTCGCCTACCAGCACCAGACGTACGGCAGGATGGGCCTCGCGCATGGCGTCGAAGGCGCGGAACACCAGCGCCAGGTTTTTTTCGGCGGCCAGGCGGCCCACATAGAGCACCACGGTTTCATTATCATTCACGCCCCATCTCGCGCGCAGGGCGGGGTCGCGGCGACCGGGGTGAAACTGCCTGGTGTCGACCCCGCGGCCGATGATCTCAATGTTCTCGTAGCCTGATGCAATCAGTTCGCGGCGGATGCCGTCGGTCGGCACCAGGGTGACGGCGGCCTTGTTATGGAACTTGCGCAGATACGCGACGATGGCGCGGCGCAGCAGGCCGAATCCGGAATGGCTGCTGTAGCTGTGGAAATTGGTGTGGAAGTCGCTTGCGATCGGGAGGCGCAGCTTGTTGGCGACGGCCAGCGCCGACCAGCCGAGTGGACCTTCGGTGGCGATCTGTACGACGTCGGGACGCTGTCGCGTCCACAGCCGGGTCAGCGCGTCTTTTGCCGGCAGCCCCGCTTTCGGCTCTTCGTGGCGCGGCAGGACGATGCCGCGCTGCAGGGGATCGAGTTGCGCCGAGGCCGGTTGCTGCGGACCGTCGCAGAGGTGGTGCGGACGAATCAGCTGTACCTGGTGGTTGCGCACCTGCAGGCCGCTGACCAGGCGAGCCAGCGTCATGGCCACGCCGTTGATTTCGGGCGGATAGGTCTCCGTCACCACTGCGACTCGCAGTTGCGGGCGCATCGGTGGCAGGGTCAGACAGGTGAATTCGGCTGCATCCATGACCCGCAGCATGCGCCCGGGTTGCGACAAAACGATGAAGCCTGCGTGACGCCCGGGTGAATGTGCTCAGGCCGCGAGCGGCAGGGCCTCGCGGGCGAGCGAGCGCAGCCACAGTATGTCGCGATAGGCACCCGGCTCGAATCCCATCCGGGTACCGCCGCGATCGTCATAGATCAGATCGTGGAAGAAGGCGTTGATATCCGGCGTGTTCCAGACTTCCGTCAGTTTCTCGAGCAGGTGTGGATAGGCCTCCAATCCTTGTCCCTGTTCGTTGTCCTGGGATATCGGGTGGCCTGTGAGGTTGATGTTGAAATAACGGCGGCACTCGGCGCTGGCAGCCGCATATCCCTCCATGTCCCCAATGCGATGCAGCAAATCGAGCAGCAGCAGCCAGGGTACCGGGGATTCGGTCGGCGCTTCGCGCAGGTGCTCCTGCAGCAGGTGTATGGCGAGATCGCCATGGCCGTGCGCCATGAACACTTCGGCCTGGANNCCTCGATTTCTGCCATCCGCACGGGGGTCGGCTGCCGTTCGGCCTCCGGCGCGGACGCCATGTCCGATAGGGTCATCAAGCCCGGGTCGGATTGCGTCCACGCCTCATCCAGGTGGGTGGGCTGATGGAGGCGACTGCGGCGCAGCAGCCAGGCAATCAGCAGGATGCCGCCAGCCAGCAGGCCGATGACCAGAAGGTATACAGGCCAGCGCGTGGACTGCGTGGGCGGCGGTATGGCGGCCACCGGTGCGGCCGGGCGGCGGGCCTCGAGCGCCGCGTTGCGTTTCTGCAATGCGGCGAGTTGTGTTTCGAGGTGGGCCAGTTTGCGGGAAAGGGCCGTATTTTCGTCCGACAGTTCGGTGGCGCTCAGCCTGTCGGGGCGGGGGCGAGCCAGGTCGGGCAGGTTGGTGTCTAAGCGCAAGGCAAAGGGCGCGCCGGCTGTGTGCGCGACACTGCGCTTGCCGGACAGCACCAGCCGCGGTACCGGGTCGGCCGGAGCGATGTGCGTGTGCGGTGCGGTGGGCTTGGGCGTGCGGGCAGCGGTCGGGTGTGCGGCGGCAGGCGCTCGGTCGAGGCGCTGCGGCGGTCGGGCGGGCGGTGCGGCTGCTGCGACAGGCACCGCGGCGGCATGCGGGATGGCGGTCGGGGCGTCCTCGATTGCGGGTGCGAGGGGTGCAGGCGGATCGAGCAGCACCACGTAGTCGCGCTGCAGGCGCGTCTCGCAATCGGCAACCAGCACGAATTGCGCAAACGGGTCGTTGATGGGCTGTGACGTGCGGATGTGCAGCAGCGTCTGGCTGCTGGCATGCTGGATGCTCAATTGCGGGCGCGGCGGCGGCGCGATGCCATCCTTGCTCGCCGCGAGGCTGAAGCAGGCGGCCGACGTGTCCGGCGCCGCCTCCAGCAGGGCGACCGTCGCGTGCAGGGGTTGCCCCAGGGATGAACGGAGGTTCATTTCGCCAAGCCCGAGGGATGCGGCAGAGCCGGCGTGGCACAGGCCGAGCAGGAAGCAGAGGGGTTTCAGGCTCACGCAGTCAAGGAAATGAGAGGAATGCTTGTATTCCGGCCAATTGCGCCGCAACTTTAGGGGTCTGCGCGATATTAGCTCGAAAATAGGGCGTATCAGCCCAGAAGCACCAGCGCCCAGACAGCGACGACGTTGACGAGCGCCAGCATCACCGCTGCGCTGCCCATGTCCTTGGCGCGCTTGATGAGCTGGTGATGTTCAAGTGAAATCCGGTCCACCGCGGCTTCGACTGCCGAATTCAGCAATTCGACGATCAGCACGCCCAGTACTGCTGCGATCATCAGCGCCCGCTCGATCCCGGTGTCGCCCAGGTAGAGCGCGAGCGGAATCAGCAGCAGCGCAAGAAAAACCTCCTGGCGGAACGCATCTTCGTGCCGGAAGGCAGCGGTCAGGCCGGCCCACGAGTAGCCGGTGGCGTTCAGAACGCGCTGCAGGCCGGTTTTGCCTTTGTATGGGCTGACGGGATCGGTCATGCGGCGGGTTTGTAGGCCAGATCGAGTTCGCGCGCGGCCTTGACGTCGTCCAGTCGCCGCACCGGCAGGCTGTAGGGCGCGCCCTTGACCAGCTCGGGGTTGGTTTCGGCTTCGTGCTTGATCTTGATCATGGCGTCGATGAAACCGTCGAGCGT
>DONB01000006.1 GCA_003510325.1 Thiobacillus sp.
CGCCAGCGTGACGCCGAAATCGAACGGTTCGCCGGTCCTGGTCAGGCGCAGGGCACCGCCGCCGCTGCCGTGTTCGTCTTCCTCGATGCGTGCGCCGCTCACCCAGGCGGTGAGCGCCGGGTCGATGCCGATGATCTGGCCGGTGCTGCGGTTGATCGGGCTCCATACGCTGGCGACGTCGGGCAGTTGCGCGCCGCGGAACAGCGGCAGCCACACCNNTAGTCGCCCATGGTCTGCTCCCAGCGCGCGGCCAGCTGGGCGCGGCGGCGGTCGGCCAGATCGTCCAGGCTGAAGCGAGTGAGATCGGCACGGCTGACGCGGTCGGCCAGCGGGATTTCGTCGGCACGGCCCCAGATGATGGTCTGCGCGCCGAAGGTCAGGCGGGTGTCGCCGTTGCGGTAGCGTACATAGGTATCGCCGTAGTCGGCCAGCATCTCGTCGTGGTCGGCGCTGCCGCCGGCCTGCGTCATGCCGTCGAGGCGGGCGCCGGCGCGCAGTTCCCAGTTGCGGCTGGGCTGCCACAGCACGTAGGCGCTGGCGCGCAGAGTGGAATAGCTGTCTGCCTCCGGTGCGTCGGGCAGGGCGCCGGCTTCCAGCAGAAAATCGTCGACGCCGGCCTTGAGCGTGGGTCGGAAACCGCGCGCCACCGGCTTGCGGCTGCGTGCGCTGGGCGGCGGCAGGTCACCGGCGGTACTGGCTTGCGTTGCAGCCTCGGCCGGCGCCGCAGATTCAAGCCCGCGCGGCTTGCGCGTGGTGGTGCGCGGCGGCGGCAGGTCGTCGGGCGCCTCCTGAGCGACCACGCGAGGCGGCGGCAACTCGTCCGCGGCATGGGCGGGCAGAACGGCGAACAACAGGCTCAGGGTCAGCAACAGCTTATTCATGGGCGATACTCCGATTCCAGGCTTTCGTCGGCCAGGGCTTGCGTGGTGAACAGTTTGGCGGGCAGCCGCTGGTCGTACAACGCGGCGTCGACGACCATGCGGGTTTCGTGCCCGCTTTCCAGGTCGATGACGCGGCTGTCGGTCAGCGTCCAGTAGCCCTGGTTGCGCTTCTTGCCGCGCAGCAGCCAGCGCTTGCTGGGGGTGGCGGGGTCCTTCTCGAAATAGTCCACGCGCTGGGCGATGGCGGTGGCGGGGTCGATCCAGCTGATGCGCCGGCTGTAGGCCGAATCCTTGGGGTCGATCGGCACGCTTTCGAGCACATCGCACGGTATGCCGTTTTCGGTTTGGCGGCCGAGCAGGCGGTGGCGGTCCTCGGACGGCTTGCGCTCCTGCAGGTCCTCGAAATACAGGTCGGAGCCGACGAAGCGGCCCCCCTTGCGGTCGCTGGAAATACGCCGCACGCGGTCGAGCGCGGGCAGATACAGCCACTGGTCGGTGTTGCCGTCGGCCTTGTCGATGCTGAGCAGGCCGGTGCCGGCGATGTCCTCCGGGTAGATGAAGCGGATCAGGTTGGCGGTTTCGCCGCCGGATTTGTCGAGGCGGTAGGTGACGATCTCGCGGATGCGCGGCGCGCGGCCCTTTTCGGTGAGCACCATGCGGCCCAGTGTGGTGAGGTCGCGCCCGTTGGGGCGGTCGTAGACCCGTTGCGCAAGGTCAGCGGCCTCGTCGGCGCGCGCGCCGGCTGCGCCGAGCAGCAGCGCAAGCAGCAGAAAGCGGGCGAAAAGCGGCAACGAGCTGAAGGGCATGAGGTTTCCGGCCAACGGACCAGCCGGAACTTTACCGCAAAAACCGGCCACGACCCCAGCCGCGGCGGGCTGGATTTCAGGCCCGAGGTGTGATAAAAAGATAAAAATATCGAATTAAGGGTACCGAGATGGTGTCGACGACTCTGGAACTGCTGCAGAAATACAGCGTGCCCGGTCCGCGTTATACGTCGTACCCGACCGCGCCGTATTTCCACACCGGCTTCGGCGCGGCCGAATGGACCGAGGCGCTGGCCGCGCCGGCGGCAGATCGCGGGCTGTCGCTGTATGCCCACATCCCGTTCTGCGACTCGCTCTGCTACTACTGCGGCTGCAACATGGTGGCGACGCGCGACTACAGCAAGACCGAACCCTATCTCGCCGCGCTCGACCAGGAAATGGCGCACGCCGCGGCAGTCGTCGACCGCGCGCGCGTGGTGCGCCAGCTGCACTGGGGCGGCGGCACCCCCACCTATCTCAATCCCGACGACATCCGCCGCCTGATGGACAGGATGCGCAGGCATTTCACCCTGGCCCCCGACGCTGAAATCAGCTGCGAAGTCGATCCGCGCGAACTGACGTACGAGCATCTGGCGGCGTTGCGCGAATCCGGCTTCAACCGCCTCTCGTTCGGCGTGCAGGACATGGATCCGGACGTGCAGCAGGCCGTCAACCGCATCCAGTCGGAGTTCCTCATCCGGCAGGTGCTCGACTGGTCGCGCGAGCTGGGTTTTTCCAGCATCAACCTGGACCTGATCGTGGGGCTGCCGAAGCAGACGGTCGACAGCTTCCGCCGCACCCTGGAGCGGGTGTCGGTATGGGCGCCCGATCGGCTGGCGGTGTTTGCCTATGCCCACGTGCCGTGGATGAAGAAGCACCAGAAACTGATCAACGAGGCCGACCTG
Organism: Thiobacillus sp.; assembly: GCA_003510325.1. Taxonomy (GTDB): domain Bacteria; phylum Pseudomonadota; class Gammaproteobacteria; order Burkholderiales; family Thiobacillaceae; genus Thiobacillus. The sequence continues at coordinate 2,590 of DONB01000006.1, forward strand.
CCGGATTCGGCGACGCGCCTGGCCCTGCAGCAGGCGGTGAACGAGATGCTGGGCGCGGCGGGCTACGTCAACATCGGGCTCGACCACTTTGCCCGCCCCGACGATGAACTGGTGCGCGCGCAGCAGAACAAGACACTGTGGCGCAACTTCCAGGGCTACACCACGCACAAGGACTGCGACATCCTCGCCTTCGGCGCGTCCAGCATCAGTCAGACCGCCGACGTCTACATGCAGAACGAAAAGAGCCTCAAGCGCTATCAGGAGCGCGTTGCCGCCACCGGCCTCGCCGTCGAGCGCGGCTTGAAGCTTGCGCGCGACGACCGGGTCCGCCGCGATGCGATCACCCGCGTGATGTGCGACCTCGAACTCGACTTCGCGGCCTTCGGCCGCGAATGGGACATCGTCTTCAGCGACTATTTCGCCGACGCGCTGGCCGATCTGCGGCCGCTCGCCGCGGACGGGCTGGTGGAGATCGCGGCAGACCGTGTCAGCGTCACCCCTAGCGGTCGCCTGTTCCTGCGCAACATCGGCATGTGCTTCGACCGCTACCTGCGGGACGCCGCCAGCGAGCAGCCGCGCTATTCCCGCACCGCCTGAGCGGGGAGACAGCCAGCCTGTAGCGCCAGTGGGCCTCTGGGTTCGATGCGCTCCTTGATTGATCACAGCCATTGACAAAACGGCCGCGACTTCGCGATAGTCAACTCATAACAAGCGGAGAACAGCGGAAGATGCAGACTGGCAGGGTCGATCCCGCGATCGGTACGCATGTCGCGGAATGAGCGGGCTCGCCTCGGCGTGAGCCTGTTGCGGCATCGCCTGCTGCTTCCGTTCACCACCGGGCTCGGCTACTACCTGGGCGCCGTGCTCGGCGTGGCGGCGTCGTCCATGTCCGAAGGCATCGCCATTTTCTGGCCGCCGAACGGCATCCTGCTGGCCGCCCTGCTGCTGGTGCCCCGGCGCGACTGGCCACTGCATCTGGCGATGGCTGTCCTGGCGGAAATCGCCGCCGACCTGCCCACCTTCACCCTCGCGCAGGCGCTGGGCTTTGCCGCAGTCAACCTGTTCGAATGCCTGCTCGCCGCCTGGCTGCTGCAGCGCGTCGCCCGCCCGTTTGCACTCGACCGGCTGCGCCATGTCGCCGCATTCGGGCTGATCCTGATTTTCGCCAGCGGGCTGGCGGCCCTGCTGGGCGCAGCGATCTATTCGCTGAGCATCCCGACTACCACCCCATACTGGGACTTCTGGGTGATCTGGTGGCTGGGCGACGGCCTGGGCGTGCTGCTGGTGACGCCGCTCCTGCTGAGCTGGCTGCAGGGACCGCACCAGCCTGCCGTGCGTCGCCCTCTGGAAGCCGTGGCGCTGTTTGTGGTGACCCTGCTGCTGACGGTCTGGATTTTTTCGTCGGTCGTCCATGTGACCGACGACTTTCCCAGGAGAGCCTTCCTGCTGATGCCGCTGCCCTTTTGGGCCGCGGCCCGCTTCGGGGTGCGGGGGGCGGCGGGCATCGGGTTGCTGATCGCGGCCATCGCCATCACGGCCAGCCTGCAGGGTCTGGGGCCCCTGATCGCCGCCACGCCTGCAGACACGGCCCTGCTGCTGCAGGAATATCTGGCCGTGCTGGTCTTTCCCTCGCTCGCGCTGGCTGCGCTGCTGCAGGAGTTGCGCGATCGCAATGAACGCCTACGGATACGCGAACGGGCCATCGAGGCGATCAACGATGGCGTGGTGATCATGGACGCACGGTCACCGGACAGTCCTGTCGTGTATGCCAACCCGGCCTTCGGGGCGATGAAGGGCCAGCGGGCAGTCGAACTGCTTGGGCGTTTGCTGCTTGAAGGCGAGGGGCGTGGTGATGCGGGACACGCTGCCGTGCGCAATGCGCTGCGCCAGGGGCTGCCCGCCCGCACCCTGCTGCATGACGTCCACGCGGACGGCACGGAGTCCTGGAACGAGCTGCGCATCGCAGCGGTGCGCGACACGCGTGGACAGATTACCCACTATGTCGCAATCCGGCACGACTTGACCGAAATGAAGCGCAGCGAAGCGGAACTGCGCGCTGCGCACGACGAGCTCGACCGCCTGAACCGCGAACTCGAAGCGCGCGTGGAAGCGCGCACCCAGGAATTGCAGTGGGCCAACCAGCGTCTGGAGGAACTGGCTTCGATCGATCCGCTGACCGGCGCCAGCAACCGGCGCCATTTTCTGGAACAAGCCAGGATCGAGATCAGCCGCGCCAAGCGTCAAGGATTTCCGCTGTCGGTGATCATGCTGGATATCGACTTCTTCAAATCGGTCAACGACCGCTTTGGCCACGAAGCCGGGGACAGGGTGCTGGTGGCACTTGCGGCTTCCATCCATGGCACGCTGCGCGGCGCAGACATTTTTGCCCGTCTGGGGGGCGAGGAGTTCATCCTGATGCTGCCGGGCCAGGATCTGACCGATGCTGTCCGGATGGCCGAACGCCTGAGGCTGCTGATAGCCGGTATGGCGGTGGCAGGCTGTCCGGTCACCGTCAGCGCCGGTGTGGCAGGCCTGGAAAACGAAACGGACGAAATCGATGCCCTGTTGCGACGCGCAGACCGGGGACTGTATCTGGCCAAGAACCAGGGTCGAAATCGGGTCTGCGTATGGCAGGCGATGGCGCAGGACGGTCCGGCTTCCGATGATGCGTCAGCCGGGGTCGCCTGAGCCTCAGCAGCAGTCGCTGCCGTCCGCGCGCTTGGGGCAGCCATCGGGCCGGCTGTGCGGCGGCAGCGGACACCGGTTGATTTCGTCTGCGCCGCGCTGGAAGTAGCAGGTCAGCATGCTGGACGTGATGCCCAGCAGCCAGAACACGAAGAATCCCACGGTGTAGGCAGCGATACGATGTTCGATCAACGGCTCCCCGCGATAGAGGATTTCCAGCGGGTCGAACAGGGTGGTGAAGATGATGTCGGCCGCCCCGGCAACGAGGAAGGACGGCCACAGAATATGGATCAGGCGCTGCATCATGGCGTGCTCCTCCGCTGCTCTAGGGATCAGTCTTCCGGGTTGTTCATCTTGCGCTTGAACCAGGCCGACAGGAAAAATCCCATGCCGATGATGAAGAGGATGGTGAACAGGCTCAGCAGGCCAAGCGGGCTGGTGAACAACAGATCGAGTACGACGTCCATTTCAGTCTCCCTGTAATTGAACGGTGGATTCAGTGTCCGTCGTCAGCATGACGGGCTCGCTGAATGGGGTATACAGCACGCCGGACAGCCGCCAGGTGGAGGCGGTGTCGGCCAGCTGGGTATGCCATTTGCCTGCCGGCAGGGCAGGCAGCGGCGCGCGGTAGTGTCCGTCGCCGACGTGATCGAGCACGAGCGTCTGGTCCATGCCCTGGCGGGTCGGGTGGGCCAGCGTGAGCGCCAGATGTTCGGGATAGACCTGGAGGCGTCCGCCCAGGGTCAGCGTCAGGGCGCTGCCTTCGTTCTTCAGGGTGGCGGTCAGTGCCAGCGAACGTGCGGCGTCGTCGCGCGCCAGTGTCTGGTTGATGGCAAGCCCCGCCTTGTAATAATCGCCGACCACCAGGCCATCGGCGCTGGTCGCCGCGATCCACACGGTGGCGAGCCCGGCGATGACCGCCGTGGCCGGCAGGCTGATGAGAAACCATGGCCAGGGTTCGCGATACCAGGGTCTGGAATGCAGGGGGCTGTTCGTCATGCTCATCACCGGTTGAAGAATTTGGTGGCCACTTCGTCCCTGATGCGCGGATCGTCGATGGCCTGGATCGTGAACGTCACTTCGATCGAGCGTCCTTCGAGGTCTTCCGGGTCGGCAATCAGGCTCACGGGGATGTCGATGGTCTGTAGCGGGGCGGCCGCAATCTCGCGCGTCGCGGTCACGACCTCCAGGTCATCGATGCCCTGCGCGCTGATCGTGTAGCGATGGGGCTGGCCGTCCTTGTTGATGAGCTGCAGGCGATAGACGTTCTCGATCATGCCTTCGTCGGTTTCCTTCGACAGCGCCACGCGGTCGCGCACCACGTCGACGCGCAGCGGTACGCGGGTGGCGAGGCTATAGACGAAGGCGCCGGCGATCAGCGTCAGCAGTACGGTGTAGATGATGGTGCGCGGACGCAGGACGTGCCGGACGATGCCGCTGTCCGGATATTTCCCCTTCACCACGTTCTCGGTGGTGTAGCGGATCAGACCGCGCGGGTAGCCCATCTTGTCCATGATCTGGTCGCAGCCGTCGATGCAGGCGGCGCAGCCGATGCATTCGTATTGCAGGCCGTTGCGGATGTCGATGCCGGTGGGGCAGACCTGCACGCAGACGCCGCAGTCGACGCAGGTACCCAGCCCCGCCGCCTTGTAGTCGGTCTTCTTGCTGCGCGGCCCGCGCGGTTCGCCGATGGAACTGTCGTAGGTCACGGTCAGCGTGTCGGAATCGAACATCACGCTCTGGAAGCGCGCATAGGGGCACATGTACTTGCACACCTGCTCGCGCATGAAGCCGGCATTGCCCCAGGTGGCGAAGCCGTAGAACAGGATCCAGAAGGTTTCCCACGGGCCGAGGCTGGCATTGAGCGTTTCTGCCGCCAGGGTCTGGATCGGCGTGAAATAGCCGACGAAGGTGAAGCCGGTCCACAGCGCGATCAGCAGCCACACGAAATGCTTCATGCCGCGCCGGCGCAGCTTGTTGGCATTCCACGGCGACTTGTCGAGTTTCTTGCGTGCGACGTGGTCGCCTTCCAGCCAGCTTTCCACCCACATGAAGATTTCGGTGTAGACGGTTTGCGGACAGGCATAGCCGCACCACAGGCGCCCGGCCACCGCGGTGAACAGGAACAGCGCCAGCGCCGACAGGATCAGGATGCCCGTGAGGTAGACGAAATCCTGCGGCCAGAACACCAGGCCGAAGATGTAGAACTTGCGCGCGGCCAGATCGAACAGCACCGCCTGCCGGTTGTCCCAGCTGCAGCCAGGGCAGGCCGTAGTAAACGACCTGGGTGAGCAGCACCAGCGCAATGCGCCAGTTGGCAAATACGCCATGCACCGCACGTGTCTGGATGGTTTGCCGGATCGCGTAGAGCTGTTGCTCGATCGGCGCGTCGGCGGAGGCGGGCTGCTTGTCGTCTGTCACTGCATGGGTCCGTGGAAGAGGTGAGCCGCGTGAATGCACTGGGACAATGCACTCACGCGGCCCGCCGGGCAAATGCCGGCGAGCCCGGTTCTCTTACTGTTTCTGCGACAGCCCGTAGACGTAGGCCGTCAGCAGGTGAAGCTTGGCCTCCTTGTTGGACGTGGTGCCGAGCGTTTGCGCCATGGCAGGCATCACGCCGTTGCGGCCCTTGGCGATGCTCTCGATGATTGCCGCTTCGGACCCGCCATACAGCCATACCTTGTCAGTGAGGTTGGGTGCCCCCATCGCCTGCATGCCGGTGCCGTCGGGCATGTGGCAGGCGGCGCAGTTCTCCTCGAACTTCGGCTTGCCTGCGGCGGCCAGTGCGGCGTCGTGCTTNNCCGACAGCGACATCACGTAGTGGGCCACTTCCTGCGTGCCTTGCGGGCCGAGGACCTCGCCCATCGCCGGCATCACCCCCGCACGGCCGTCGGTGAGGGTCGCCTTGATGGTGTCTGGATCGCCGCCATACAGCCAGTCGGCGTCGGTCAGGTTGGGAAAGCCCCGGGCGCCCGCCGCATCCGAGCCGTGGCACTGGGAGCAGTAGGTCAGGAACAGGTTCTTGCCGATCGCGCGCGCGTCGGCATCGGCGGCCACGGTGGCGATGCCCTGCTTCATGAACCCGGCATAGACGGGCTGGAATTTGGCTTCGGCAGCCTTCACCTCGGCCTCGTACTCGCCGATCTGCGTCCATTTCAGCACGCCGGCGTAATTACCCAGCCCCGGCCACAACACGAGGTATGCCAGCGCAAATACCAGCGTGCCGTAGAACAGGCCCAGCCACCAGCGCGGCAGCGGGTTGTTCAGATCCTGCAGGTCGCCGTCCCAGGTGTGCTCGATCAGTTCGGCCTTTTCGCCGGGTGCGAGCTTGCGGGTGGTCTGCGATTTGAGAAACACCCAGGTGCCGATGATGCTCACCAGGGTGAGGACGCTGATGTAGATCGGCCAGAAGCCGTGTGTGAAATCACTCATTGCTTGTCTCCTTGTTTGGGCGGGGTGTCATCGTCGAAGGGCAGCTTGCCGGCGTCCTCGAAACGCTGCTTGTTGCCCTTGCTGTAGGCCCACCAGACGATGCCGATGAACACCACGATGAAGACCACCGTAACGATCCCGCTGATGGTTCCGCTGTCCATGACTGCTTCCTCAGTTCTTCGGTGCGTGGACGCCCAGCACCTGCAGGTAGGCGACGACCGCATCCATCTCGGTCTTGCCTTCCAGCTCGGTCGGCGCGCCGGCGATCTCCGCCTCGCTGTAGCCGTGGCCGACCAGGTTCAGCCTGCGCATCTTGGTCTGGATGGCAGCGTCCTTGAGCGGGCGGTCGAGCCAGGGGTAGGCCGGCATGTTCGATTCCGGCACCACGTCGCGCGGATTCATCAGGTGAGCGACATGCCAGGCATCGGAGTAGCGGCCGCCGACGCGCTGCAGGTCGGGACCGGTGCGCTTGGACCCCCACAGGAAGGGACGGTCGTAGATGAATTCGCCGGCGACCGAATAGTGGCCGTAGCGCTCGGTCTCGTGGCGCAGGGTGCGCACCATCTGCGAGTGGCAGTTGTAGCNNGCAGCCTTCGCGGATGTAGATGTCGCGTCCCGACAGCTGCAGCGCCGTGTAGGGTTTGAGCCCGGCCACCGCGGTGGTGGTCGAGGTCTGGAAGAACAGCGGCACGATCTGCACCAGGCCGCCGACGCTGACGATGAGGATGGTCAGCACGATCAGCAGACCGAGGTTTTTTTCGATGGTTTCATGCGAAATCATGTTCGGTCTCCTTAGGCGTGGACGGCTTGCGGGATGGGGGCGTCATTCACCACGCGTCCCTGCCGCGTGGTCTGCCAGACGTTCCAGGCCA
>DONB01000187.1:0-3111 GCA_003510325.1 Thiobacillus sp.
CCGCCACTGCATCGCAGTGAAGATCAACTACGAATTGATGCCCCTGCGCACCCAGTTGCGCAACGGCGACCACGTCGAGATTCTCACGTCCGCCAACGCCAGCCCCAACGCAGCCTGGCTGAATTTCGTCGTGTCGGGCAAGGCGCGTTCGCACATCCGCAACTATCTGCGCAATACGCGCGTGGAAGAAGCGGCGGCGCTGGGCGAGCGCCTGCTCAACCACGCCATCGCCGCCCTCAATCCGGAAGCGGTCGAACCCGACCCGGCGGTGTGGGATCGCGTGGTCAAGGACTACGGCATGAAAACTCGGGAGGAGCTGTACGCTTCCATCGGTCTGGGCGGCAAATTGCCGCTGGTGGTAGCGCACCAGTTGCTGCACGTGCAGGGCGAAAAAACCGGCGAGCCGGCGCACCCGCATGCCATCAGCATCCGCGGCACCGAAGGCATCGCGGTCGAACTGGCGCAGTGCTGCCATCCGATTCCCGGCGATCCGGTTCTCGGCTTCATCCACAAGGACCGTGGCCTCATCATCCACACCCACGACTGCCCGTCGATCCGCGCCTTCCGCACCGACCCCGACAAATGGCTCGATGTGGAATGGGAGGCCGAACCCGGCCACATGTTCGACGTCTCGATCAAGGTCGTCGTCGGCAACCAGCGCGGCGTGCTGGCCAAGGTCGCCGGGGCGATCGCCGAGCACGGCTCCAACATCGGCAACGTCGCGATGGAGGAAGAGGACGGCAGCCCCTACACCGTGCTGTTCTTCACCGTGCAGGTGGAAAACCGCATGCACCTCGCACGCGTGATGCGCGGCCTGCGCGTGCTGCCCGACGTGGTGCGGATTTTCCGCATCAAGGGCAAGAAGGACGGCCGCGCCGCACAAACCCAATAACCCGGCATCAGGAAACCAGCATGAACAAAAGCATCATCCAGCCCCCCGGCGCGCCGGCCGCGATCGGAACCTACTCGCAGGCCGTGCGGGTCGACCATACCGTCTACCTATCCGGTCAGATCGGTCTCGACCCCGCCTCCATGCAGATGGTGGACGGCATCGAGACGCAGATACACCAGGTGTTCAAGAACCTGGCCGCCGTGGCGACGGCAGCCGGCGGCTCGCTGGCCGACGTGGTGAAGCTGAACGTTTTCCTCACCGATCTCGGCCACTTCCCCAAGGTCAACGAAATCATGGCGCAGTATTTCGCGGAGCCCTACCCCGCACGCGCCGCGGTCGGCGTCGCCGCGCTACCGCGCGGCGCACAGGTCGAGGCCGACGCCGTGATGGTGATCGGCTAGATTGCCACCTTGAAAGCGGCGTCGCCGTTTTCCTTCCCGGTCAGCCCGGCGCTCGCCGCCAAGCTCGCCAAACTGGGCCTCACCCGCGACGCCGACCTGGTACTGCACCTGCCGCTGCGCTGGGAAGACGAAACCCACATCACGCCGATCCGCGACCTGCTCCCCGGGCAGACGGCGCAGGTCCAGGCAGTGGTGCGCGAAGCCAGGGTCGCCTACCGGCCGCGCCGCATGCTGACGGTGACGGTAGAGGATGGCGGCGGCGTGCTCGGCATCCGCTTCCTGAATTTCTATCCCAGCCATCTCAAGCTGTTCCAGCCGGGCGACACCTTCCGCTTCAACGGGGAAGTTCGCGGCGGNNGCGCTTTTCCAAGGCCGGCGACGACACGCCACTGCCGACGCAACTGACCCCGGTCTATCCCACCACCGCCGGACTCGGTCAGGCCACGCTGCGCCGCCTGGTCGAACGCGCGCTGGCCGCACCGATTCCCGACACCCTGCCTGCCGAGTGGCTGGCCGAACTGGAACTGCCCGAACTGGAAGCCAGCATCCGTCTGTTGCACCAGCCCCCGCTGGAATGCGCGCTCGCCGAACTCGAATCGCGCCGCCATCCCGCGTGGCAGCGTCTGGCCTTCGACGAGCTGCTGGCGCAGCAATTGTCGCTGGCCACCGCACGCCAGCACCGCCAGTCGCGGCCGACGCAGCCCCTGCCACCCCGGGGAAAACTGACCGCCGCCTTCACCGCCGCACTGCCGTTTGAATTGACCGCCGCACAGGCACGCGCCTGGCAGGAAATCAGCGGGGATCNNGCAAGACCGTGGTGGCGGCGCTGGCCTGCCTGCAGGCGATCGAAAACGGCTTTCAGGCCGCCTTCATGGCACCGACCGAAATCCTCGCCGAACAGCATTACCGCAAGCTGGCGCCGGTCTTGTCCACACTCGGCGTGCGCTGCGCCTGGGTGTCGGGCAGCCAGCGCAAGGCCGAGCGCACCGCAGCCTGGCAGGCGATTGCGGCAGGCGAGGCCGACCTCGCCTTCGGCACCCACGCGCTGTTTCAGGAGGCTGGTACGTTCGCCAAACTGGGCGTGGCGGTGGTCGACGAGCAGCACCGCTTCGGCGTCGGCCAGCGGCTGGCACTGATGCAGAAAGGCATCGAGCCGCACCAGCTGATGATGAGCGCGACGCCGATTCCACGCACGCTGGCGATGAGCTTTTTTGCCGATCTCGACGTCTCGGTAATCGACGAACTGCCGCCGGGCCGCACACCCATCGTCACCAAGCTGGTCAGCGCCGCGCGCCGCGACGACGTGCTGGCGCGGGTGACGGACGCCTGCCTCGCCGGCGGCCAGGCCTACTGGGTGTGTCCGCTGATCGAGGAATCGGAGAAGCTGCAATTGCAGACCGCGCAGGACACCTATGCGACCCTGACCGAACAGCTGCCCGACCTGAAGATCGGCCTGGTGCACGGTCGCCTGAAGCCGGACGAGAAACAGGCGGTGATGGCGGCGTTCCAGGCACAGGAGATCGACCTCCTGGTCGCCACCACGGTGATCGAGGTCGGCGTNNTCGGCGTCGACGTGCCCAACGCCGCGCTGATGGTGATCGAGCACGCCGAACGTATGGGACTCGCGCAACTGCACCAGTTACGCGGGCGCGTCGGACGCGGCAGCCGGGAATCGGTCTGCGTGCTGCTGTACGAGACGCCACTCTCGGAACTGGCACGCGCGCGGCTCAAGGTGATCTTCGAGCTGACCGACGGCTTCGAAATCGCGCGCCAGGACCTGCTGCTGCGCGGCCCGGGCGAGTTCCTCGGCAGCCGCCT
>DONB01000187.1:3120-10891 GCA_003510325.1 Thiobacillus sp.
GGCCTGCCGATGCTGCGCTTTGCCGATATGGAGCGCGACGTGGCGCTGCTGGAGCGGGCGCGCGACTATGCCCAGCGTTGCCTCAAGACGCACCCCGCCATTGCTGCGCGCCACGTCGAACGCTGGCTCGGCAACCGCGCCGGCCTGTCACAGACCTGAGTGATGCCACAGACTCAAGGCCGGGATATAGGTCAATAACGCAAGCCACACCAGCATCAGCAGCAGAAATGGCAGCGTCGCGTTGAATACGGCGAACACCGGCCGACGGAAACGCTGGCTGGCGAGATAAAGATTGATTCCGACCGGCGGCGTGAGATAGCCGATTTCCAGATTGGCGAGGATGACGATGCCCAGGTGCACCGGATGGATGCCGAAGTGCGCCGCCAACGGCAGCAAGAGTGGCGTAACGATGACGATGGCGGAGAAGATGTCCATCATGCAGCCCACCGCCAGCAGGGCGAGATTCATCCACAGCAGGAATTCCAGCGGGCTGGTGACCTGGGCCTGGATCCATTCGAGCAGGTGCATGGGCACCTGCGCGTCGATCAGCAGGTTGGTGAGCCCCAGGCTCAGGCCCAGAATAATGAAAAGGCTGCCTACCAGGGTTGCGGCTTCATACACGACCCACCTCAGCGATTTCACCTTGATGGTGCGATGGACCAGCGTTTCGAGCACGAGCGCATAGAGCGCGGTGCAGGCAGCGAGTTCGGCGACGGTCAGCACGCCCGCCGCGAGTCCGCCGATCACGCCGACCGGCAGCAGCAGATCGGCCCAGCCTTCACGCGCGGCAGCGGCGAGTTCGCGCAGGCGGAAGGGATGACGCGGTGCACCGCGGGCGCCACGCAGGAAGGCATAGCCCCCCACCATCAGAAACAGCAGCAGGGTCGGCAGCAGGCCTGCGACGAACAGGTCACCGATGCTGACCTGCGCGACCACGCCATACAGCAGCACAGCCAGACTGGGCGGCAGCAACAGCCCCATCGAACCGGCCGAGGTGACGAGCCCGAGCGCGAACTTTTCAGGGTAAAGCTCGCGTTTGAGCATGGGATACAGCAGTCCGCCCAGCGCCAGGATCGTCACCCCCGACGCGCCGGAAAATGCGGTGAACACCATGCAGGTCCCCGTGGTGACCCAGGCGATACCGGCCGGCATCCAGCCCAGCAGCGCGTTGAAGAAGCGCACCAGCCGCCGTGCCGCCCCGCCCTGCCCCAGCGTCGCCCCGGCCAGCACAAAGAGCGGGATCGCCACCAGATTGGGCGATGAGGCAAGCCGCGCGAACTCGACCATCAGCAGGGCCGGGTCCAGCAGGGCTTCGTGCGTGGCGGTGAGTGCCGCTGCACCCAACACGATGAAGAGCGGCATGCCGACCAGGGCCAGCACGACGAAAAGCAGAGGCGTCACGCCGCGGTCTCCTGATTCTCCAGCACGGCGCGCAGCAGGAAATGCAGCACCAGCAAGCCGAAGGCGATCGGCAGAATCAGCCCCAGCCAGGCCAGCCAGACGGCATCCGCTGACTGGTATTGCCACGCGTCCTGCCAGTACGCCCACGCGGCGTGCGCGAGCAGTGCGCAAACGAAGGCCGCGGCCAGATTGAAGGGAATCGCAGTCAGCTTTTTCCAGCGCGGGCGCGCCGCCAGGTTGGCGGGATCGAGGTGCAGATGGCGCTGGGCGGCGACGGCGAGCGCAGCGCCAGGCAGCGCGATCCACAGCACCAGTTGGCGCAGCACGAGGTCGCCGCCGGGCAGGGTCGCGTTGAACAGATTGCGGCCGATGATGTCGGCCGCCGACAACGCCAACATGGCGGCAAAAGCGAGCAGCGCCGCGCCGAGTTCGACCCGGGTCAGGGCCTGTTCCAGCCAGCGACAGGCGCGCAGCAGCGTCACCTTATTTGCTGCCGCTGCGATGAGCGGCGAGCGCGGCGTCCACCTGACGGTTGAGTTCGGGCGACAGATAATTCCTGGCTTCCAGCGTACTGACAGTCTTGCGGGAACGCGCGGCCTGCTCGGCCAGATCGACTTTCTGCAGACCCGCCATCGGCTGGGCGCGCTGTGCCAGCACCGCGAGCGATTTCAGGTCGTCGCGCCGGGTGTCGGCAATCAGTCTTTGCGAAAGCGGCCCTCCCGTGCTTTTCAGCAGCGCCTGCAGATCGGGCGGCAGCCCGGCGTAGAACCTGTCCGACACCACCACCGCGCCGATCCCCGTCGCCACCGGTTGCGTGCTCATGTAGGGCGTCTTGCCCGCCCATTGCAGCGCAATGCTGGCGAGCGGCGTGCTCACCACGGTATCGACGAGACCGGTCGAGAGGCCGGTATAGACCTCGGTGATCGGCAACGCCACCGGCGACCAGCCGTTGGCGCTGAAAAACGCATCGATGAAGCGGTCGCCCTGCCATTGCCAGATGCGGCGGCGTGCGAGCTCGTCCATGCTCGCCAGCGGCTTGGTCGAGAAGAAATGGATGTTGCCGACTTCCATCCAGGCGACGAGTTCGTACCGGTTGTTGCGGAACCCGGCGTCGATCGCCGGCTGGATTTTGGCGCGCACCGCGTCGATCTCGGCGTGGTCGCGAAACAGAAAGGGCGTTTCGAGAATGCGCGCGGGCGGGAAGATCTCCCCGATGCCATGGCCCGACAGAGCCGCCCCCTGCAGCTGGCCGAAGCGGATCTTCTTCAGCATGTCCGGCTCATCGCCCGAGATGCCGCCGGGATAGAACTTGACCGTGAGCCGGCCCTGGCTTCGGGTCGCCAGCTCCTTGCCCCAGGCGTCGAAGGCCTTCATCCAGGTCGACCCGGCGGGTGCGAGGGTGGCGAATTTGAGCACATAGGCATCAGCCGCGTAGGCGACAGCGGTGCCCCACAGCGCACACGCGAACAGGGCTTTGAGCAGGTTTCTGCGCATCAGAACAAGTCCTCTTCCTGGGCAAGCAGCGCGGCAGCCTGCTTTCTGGCCAGCGCATTGGCAAGATTGAGATCGGGGTCGACGCTGTCAGGCGCGTCGAGCACGCGCTTCAGCGTGGCGTGGAACGCCGCACGGTCCCCCAACTGCCGCAACAGGTAACGCGCGCGATACACCTCGACCCACAGGAGCCGGTTCTGGCCGAGTGCCGCAGCCCGATCGAAGTGCCGTGCCGCACGGGCGAAATCGCCGCCGAACATGGGCGCACGCCCGCCGTAATACACACCGAAAAACACGTGCCCGCCGCCGTGATAATAGGTTTCATCCAGCGCAAGAACCCGCTGCATCAGCGCCTCGACGCGCGGCAGTTCGGCGAGCCGCGCGGGATCGTCGAGTTGAAGTTCGATCCACTTGCCCCACGCCGATGCGGTCCAGAACAAGGCGGGGACCGCCCGTGCGTCGAGCTTCGCCAAAGTCTGTGTCAATGCCGCCGCGTCGCCGTCAAGCATGGCCTGCGTCACCCCGGCCCGATCGAGCGCGACCAGGCCATGATCGCGCGCGCGCTGATACAGTGCGGCTGCGCGAGCCCGATCATCGGGTTCGACAAAACCCAGTGCATACCCGTAAAACCCCATCGCAGCCTGCACCCGATACGCTTCGTTGCCCGGGTCGGCGAGCAGCAGCGCTTCGATCATCTTGAGGTTGGCCGGAATGCTTGCACGCGCCAGCTCGAGATCGGTCTCGCGGTTCATCGCCGCCACGCCATGGTCGATCAACGGCGACGCGCCACGCGCGACCAGCTGGCTGGTCGAACAGCCCGACAAGGGCAGCAAGGCCATCGCCAGGCTTGCGAAGGCGGCACGGCTTAAGGGGGGGCACAAAGGCATTCGGTCTCCTTGTTTGATATCGTTGGAATGCGGCCTCCATGCTAGCACCGCCCGAATGTCTCCGCCGCTTTGGCATAATGCACGCTTTGATCTGGACTCCGCAGTGACCGCTTCCCGGCACGACCCCCGCCAGCATATCAGTCTGCAGCACGGATGGCTGGCGCACCCCTTCCGCGCACCGCGCGCGCTGCGTGGCTGGCTGGCGGACCGGGGGTCGCTCACCCGGCGCCTGAAGGCACACCATGCCGATTTCAGGGTCAGCCCGGTCGCCCGCGGATTCGCGCCGCCGTTTCTCGACGAGACCCAGGCGCTCCATCTGCGTCCCAAAACCCAGGCCTATGTCCGCAACGTCCTGCTGATCGGCGGCGGCCATCCCCGGGTGTTCGCTCACAGCGTGCTACCCCGCACCAGCCTGCGCGGCGGCTGGTGCGGGATCACCCGGCTGGGGACGAAGCCCCTGGGGGAGGCGCTGTTTACCGATCCTCGCATCCGCCGACTCGGACTGACGATGCGCCGGCTCGACGCACGTCACCCGCTCTATCGCGCGGCCCGCCATCACGCCGGCTTCACGGCGCGTCATCTGTGGGCGCGCCGCTCGGTGTTCTGTCTCAACGGTCACCCGCTTCTGGTGACCGAAGTTTTTCTGCCCGACCACTCCGCACCATGACCCTGACCGAGCGTCTGTCCCAATACGAAAAACTGATGCGGCTCGACAAGCCGATCGGCATCCTGCTGTTGATGTGGCCCACGCTGTGGGCCCAGTGGATGGCCAGCAATGGCGATCCGGACTGGCTGATCCTGTGGATTTTCGTCATCGGCGTGGTGCTGATGCGCTCCGCGGGCTGCGTCATCAACGACTACGCCGACCGCGATTTCGACCCGCACGTGGCACGCACCCGCGAGCGTCCGCTGGCTGCCGGCAAGGTGTCGCCGAAGGAGGCATTGCTGCTGGCGGCAGGCCTCTCCCTGCTGGCCTTCCTGCTGATCCTGCCGCTCAATACGCTGGTGCTGAAACTGTCTGTGGTCGCACTGTTCCTCGCCGCGAGCTATCCCTTCACCAAACGCTTTTTCGCGATTCCGCAGGCCTATCTCGGCATCGCCTTCGGCTTCGGCATTCCGATGAGCTACGCCGCGCTGTGGGGCACGGTGCCCGCGGAAGCCTGGCTATTGCTGCTCGCCAACGTTTTCTGGGCAATCGCCTACGACACGCAATACGCGATGGTCGACCGCGAAGACGACCTCAAGATCGGCATCAAGACTTCGGCGATCACCTTCGGACGCCACGATCTCGTCGCCATTGCGCTGTGCTATGCGGCGACGCTGGGCCTGCTGGGCTGGGTGGGCGCGCAGCGTGAAATGGGATGGGCGTTCTACGGCGGACTCACGGTTGCGGCAGCGATCGCGCTTTACCACATGACGCTGATCCGGCAGCGCGATCCCCGGCAATGCTTCCGCGCCTTTCTGCACAACACCTGGTTCGGCGCCGCGGTGTTCGGCGGCATCGTGCTGCACTTCCTGCTGCGATAGGCGCTTACGACGGGCAGGCCACACGCGACTGCTGGCTGTTCGGATAGGCCTGCCTGATCCCGGCGAGGCTTTTCAGCGCATCCGGATCTTCGCTGCGGATCACGAAGTAAAACGCCGTTCCCTGACGCGGCAGCACCTCGACGCGCGTGCCGAGCACGCCCTTGCCCTCGAGCTCGCTCACGCGCCTGCCCGCCGCCTCCTCGTTGGCATACAGGCCCAGCGAGATGGCATTGCGCCACGCAGCGTCCTTCACCACGAAGGCATCCTGAACGCCCGCCGCAGTCAGTTCATTGAGCTTGGCTGTCGCCGACTCGGGACTGGGCAGGGGCGGGAAAATGACCCAGCGCCGGGTGCTCAGCGGAATCTCGGTGAACGACATCACCCGCTCGCCAGCCAGCGCCTTGAGTTGCTCGCGCACCTGCGCGACCTCGTCCGTGGTCAACCCGCGCCACTCCACGCAGAACGCCTCGGCCGCCGCCACGCGCGGCGGGNNGCGGGGTTTCCCGTGGCCCCGGCTCCGGCTCCGAGGCCGCCTGGCTGCGCAGGCTGAGACGATCCACGTTCATCGGCGCATGGCCGTCCGTCACAGCCTGCGGCCAATGACCGCGACCCACAAAAATTCCCGCCACGGCCAGGTTCAATACCAGCAATGCCAAAGCGATCCATTTCATTACGATTCCCTTTCCCGCGCCACGCTGTCCACACCTTCAAGTATCAGGGCAGGCACCTGTTCGGCCGGCACCCCCAGATGGGACACCAGCATCCCGGCATCCCCCCCGGTCAGCAGGCACTGCGGAACGGTCCCCGCAATCTCGCGCAAGCGGCCATGCTGCAGCTGGATTGCGCCGCACAACGCAGCCACGATCCCGCTCTCCACTGCGTCCGCCGTGGCACAGGGAAACGCCAGCCAGGCCCCCTGCGTATCGGCAATCCGCGCCGTCCCGTGCCGCAATGCCTGCCGCATCAGGGCAGCGCCGGGCACGATCAAGCCGCCGAGGAACACGCCATCGGCTGTGAGCGCATCCACCGTCATCGCCGTCCCGACCGACACCACCAGAACCGGCCCACGGGTGCGCTGGCGTGCAGCGATCAAGCCCATCCAGCGGTCCACCCCCAGTTGCTGCGGATTCCGGTAAGCGTTCTTCAGGTCCGCAAAAACGGCCTCGGCCTTCAGCCAGACGGGAGCAATGCCCGCCGCCTCCAGCAGGGCAGCGAGATGCTGTTCGTGCACGGCCTGCGCCACGCTGGCGACATAGCAACGGGTTCCCGCTGTCGCCTGCGCCTTCAGGGCCGACCAGTCGGCGTAATCGCTCCTGCCTTGCGCACGCCATTGCCCGTCTTCCACCACGGCCCATTTCAGGCTCGAGTTGCCGGCATCGATCAGCAGACGACGCCGGCTCATCGCGCGCCATCCAGACGCAGACTGATTTCGCCGCCGCTGTATGGAACTAAGGCCGAAGCCGCGTCGTGCAATAGAAACGCACCCGTGGCATCGACCCCCGACGCCACCCCATGCACGCTGCGCGCATCCGGAAGGCTCAGCGTCACGGCCTTGCCCGCATAGGCATCGAGCGCCAGCCAGTCCTCGCGCAAGGCCGCAAATCCGTGCTGGCGGAATATGTCCGACACCAGGTTCAACTCCAGCAGGCAATCCGCCAGCAATCGGTTGCGTCCCACCGTTACGCCCATTTCAGCCAGATCGACCACGGCCTGGTCGACCGCATCGCGCTGCGTCTCGTTCAGCCTAACGTTGAGTCCGATGCCGACCACGGCGAAGGCGGCTCCGTGCATGTCGCCCTGCACCTCGACCAGTATCCCCGCCAGCTTGCGATAGTCGACCAGCACATCATTCGGCCATTTCAGGCGGGCCGGGTGACGACTGTGACGATTCACCGCACGCGCGATCGCCAGCCCCACGGCCAGACTCAGGCCCGCCAACGACTGCAGGCCGTTGTCGAAGCGCCAAAGCAGAGAAAACGTCAGGCTGCCGCCCGGTACCGAGTGCCACTGACGTCCGCGCCGCCCCTTGCCGGAGTACTGGTGTTCGCTGCAGATCAGCGTGCCGTCTGCCGCCCCGTCCAAGGCAACAGCCATCAGGGCCGTGTTGGTCGAGTCCACGCTGTCCAGAATCTGAATCGTATAGGCATCTGCCATCTCCCCCAGATGCTGCGCGACAGCGTTGCCGTCCAGCCACTCGACGGACTCGGGCAGGCGGTAGCCGCGGCCGCGCACGGCATGGATCGTCAGGCCCATGGTTTCGGCCTGGGCTAGCACGTTGAAGATGCTGGAACGGGAAAGACCGAATTCATCCGCCAGTGCCTGGCCCGAGTGAAACTGCCCATCGGACAGACGGCGCAGCAGCGGAAACAGGGCTTTATGGGTTCGGGTATGCACCCGCCGAATTTTACATGGCTTGGACGTGCGATTTCCCAGCGCCAAAAACCACGCAATAAAAAACCCCCTCT
>DONB01000167.1 GCA_003510325.1 Thiobacillus sp.
CTGCCACTCTCGCGCAGATCGGAAAGCGTCGGGCGCTTATCATTCCGTGCCTCAACCGCCCGCGATAACTGAGCAGCAGCCACCAATGGCACATTCAACTCACGGGCCAGTTGCTTCAAACAGCGCGATATCACGCTGACTTCTTGTGTGCGGTTTTCGCCGCGCGCGGTAGGGGCCGTCATGAGTTGCAGGTAGTCGACCATGATCAAGTCGACCCGGTGTTCATTGTGCAACCGGACGGCCTTCGCCTGTAACTGTAGCGGAGTCAGCGCCCCGGAATCATCAATCCAGATCGGTAGTTCGCTAATCCGATCCATGCCCTCAGTGAACAGGTGGAACTCTTCGTCACTCACCCCGCGCCGCTGCTTATCCGTACTGATACCCGTTTCAGAGGCGATAAGGCGCTGCACAATTTGTAGGCGGCTCATCTCAAGACTGAACAGGGCGACATGCACCGGCCCAGCCCGTACCGCATTCAGCGCCATTGACAGCAGCAGCGCCGTCTTGCCCATGCCAGGACGCCCGGCGACCAGAACGAAGTCTGACTTTTGCAGGCCGCCCAGAATGTTATCGAGTTCATAGAAGCCCGTCGGGATACCGATCTGCGCACGACTACGAGCGAGTTCAACCTCATCGAACAACTCGGAAGTCAGACGCGGCATAGAGGCTAATTCATCCCGCCGATATTGGCTGGTCACAGCCATCAATGAGGCGTGCGCCTGCGCCACTACCGCGTCAATGTCGCTGTCCTCTCTATGCGCCAGCGCCGCGATCTCGCTGGCAGAGTTGAGCAGCCGTCGCCGGATCGCCGCCCGTTCAACGATACGTGCATACCCTTCCGCGTAAATCCCGGACGGTGTTTGGTTCACCAGGTGCGTGACGTAAGCCGCGCCGCCGATCTCCGCCAACCGTCCCTGAGTTGCCAACTCCGCAACTACCGTCAAGTAATCCAGCGGATCGCGCCGTTCACTCAGGCGTAGCATGGCCTCGTAGACCCAGCCGTTGCGCACGATGAAAAAGTCATCCGGTTCCAGGACCTGCGCCACGCGCGAAAGCTGCTCCGGCGCGATCAAGATCGAACCCAGCACCGCCTCTTCCGCCTCGATACTATGCGGCGCGGTGACCTCCGGCGCTTCCCTAACTGGCGAGTTGTGCCCGTTGCCCATTCTGGCGCTCCTTCTCTAAGCAAGCCGAACAGGGAACCTTGCAACTGGTGTCGAGTTCTCCCCGCATATTCTCCGGGTACAGATAGCCCACGCCGCCACAGCGCGCGCAGGTGGGATCGGGATGGGTCACGGTAATGGGCGCGAGGGGCCGCGTGATCTTCTGTGCCCGCCATGCCTGAAAATACTCATCAAACGTCGTGATATTGCGAATCGTGATCTTTCCGTGTTCGCCGTAAAAGTGCGTCACTTCCTCCGCCGTCGCCGGGGGATTGCACCCCGCGATCCACTGCGCTTCCGGCGCTTTGGCATAGGGCTTGACCGTGTGGCCCTTCAAATAGCTCACCAGCGTGCCGATGCGTCCGCCCGCTGGTATACGGGGCGACCCTGCCGGATATCCGAAACTGCATTCGGCTACAATGTCGAAGAGGGGATCGCGGGGCCGGGGTTTCGGTGCGGACGCTTCTGGTTTTTCGGGCGTGACAGCATCCGCTTCTGGCGGTGCTGAATCTTCTTCTTTGGTTTTTAGATCTTTATAGTTCTTCTTAGGGCCTAAATTTAGGCCAGAGCCATCTTGCCGTGACTGGCCTAAATCTGGACCAGTCTGGTCTAAATCTGGACCAGTGCCCTCAGACTGGCCTAAATTCTGACCAGCGTAACGGGCCACATTTTCAGCCATGCGATCCACGATGGTGATGAGCAGCGGTTGCCGTGGCTTGCCCTTCTCGAATCGTATCCAGCCATGTTCGCGCAGACTGTCACGCGCCTTCTGGATATTCATTCGGCTCATACGCGTTTTTTCGGCGGTAGTGCGGGTAGTCTCAAAGCAACTGCCGTCTTTACCAGCCCCGCAGACGCGGATGTAGTGACCCAAAAGCCGGTACTCGAATGGGTCTAAGTCATCATCCGCCATGTTCAGAAGCATGGTGAAATACTTGCCGGGCGGGCCGTCGTTGGTGACTTTGGTTCCTGTCGTCATGCCGCACCGCCTGTCAGTTCTGACAAACGGGGTTGACGTTTCTTCGGGGATAGACTAAAATGGGTCACAAGACATCTCCTGGATAGGTGTCCTAAATCCCAACACTGACGCGGCCCTGCGTCTTTTCGTTGGGTAGCCAACGATGAGACCGCTAACGCGGTCTTTTTGTTTGCGTTGGGGCCTTTAGTAAAACGACCCCCGTAAATGGCCGTCCAAGTCGGTTGCGAGCTTGCGAGACCCAGCAAACACCGACATAGACGCCCGTTTAAGGGGGTCAAGTTTTGGGTTTCGCACAAGCTCGCACTGACCAGTATACCCCCTCACACGCTGCCTGTCAAGATTTCTTGTGGCCCCTGGAGGTGTCGGACCTCCGTCTCCGCATGACGTCGCCATGCCGATAGCACCTGCCGGGCCGTGTGCTCACTCTACCACGCGCTCCGTGTCGAAGTAGGTGCGCAGGAATTCGCCCGCAAGTTGCATCATGGCTCTGGTAAGCGGACCACCCGCAGGAACGTCAGGCCATCGCTTGAAGTGGGCATCCATATCCAGGCGGCAGGTCATCGTCCAGTGCAACGCAGGATAATGGGTGACGAATGTATCTTCGCCTGGCGGATTATTACTCTCGAAGTCCATGACGCCAATTTTGGCATCCGGCGCGGTAATGGATACTTCGATTTCCAGATCGGTATGCGGCTTATATGCCAGCGTGATGGATACCGGAATGTTGCGCGGCATCTCGCGGTAAATGCCATCCTCGATGATCCTCTGAAGTATTTCTGGCCCTGGGTAAATGTAAGACCACATTGCATTCTCTCCTGTTCATTCTACGTGTGTACTACTCTACCACGTCACGCCACGTCCAGCAGCGCCAGCTGCCGAACGCCCGCCGCCGCCTCGGATATGCGGGGCAGGGCGTCATGCTGCTATCGCCTCCCCAACTTTCGCGTCCTGCGCCTCCAGGTACTCCCGAACGGTGAGTGCAATGGGATAGACGCATTGCGGGACAACCGCGTTGCCGAGCGCTTTGAGGCGGTTCGCGCTCTGTGGCAGCCTGCCTGCAACGGTACGCGGCGGCTCCCAGGCGTGCTGCGCTTCACCGGGGCGGGCGGGCCATCGAGGACGGTCCAGCCAGGCGGGAAGCCCATCAGCGCTTCGACCCAGGCGGGATTGAATACGCCGCCAACTGGTGCCACGTCCCGCGTCAGGCTGCGGTACTGACCGCTCTGGCGCGTCACATTGTTCGCGTCGTCGCCTGTCGGAGTCGGCCAAATCTTCACGGCCTTGCTGAGGGCCACACCGTTGTCCTGGCTGTTGTGTTGCTGGCGTTCCTCGGCTCGTGGCGTAGGCCAGTTCAGAACCGTTATTGCCAAGCCCAAATTTGAGCTCGTGCCGTCCCGGTTCTTTCGCCGAAAAGTCCCTGTCCTGGTTTGATACAAAGTTCCCTGGCCTATGGTCCTCGGATGATGG
>DONB01000073.1 GCA_003510325.1 Thiobacillus sp.
CGAGCGGGCGCGGCAGCAGGCACTGAAAGAAGCAGCCGAGCAAGCCGCGATCCGGGAAGCCAAACGACAACAGGCGCTGGAAGCCGCACAGGCGCAAGCTCGCAAGGAAGCCGCGCTGAAGGCGGAAAAGGCCGAGCGCGAGCGTCAGGCTGCTTTGGCGGCGCAACGGGCGAAGGAAGAAAAGGAAGCCCGCGCAAGGGCCGCGTTGGCCTTGCAGCAAGCCCGCCAATCGACCGGCCCCAGGGGACTGCCTGAGGAAACCGCGCGTGAGCGGGCAGCCAGGGCACTGCGGGAAGCGCGCCAGTCGACCGGCCCGAGGGCGATGGAGTAAGGCCGCTGAAGCCGTAGCGGAGTCCGCGTCCGCAGGATATGGGGACATGCAAACGTAGACCCCGGGGTCCCACATTGCGGTGTGGTGTCTTCCTGCAGGCAGGACCCGAGTATCCGCGTTGGGTGACGCAGCGAAGCCCGGATGCGTCTGATGGACGTTCTGATGAGCGGGTACGGGATTTCCCCTTGCGGATATGCCTGTAAACCGATTGCGCTGTCTGCGCAGTCGCTCGCTCCGGGCGGGATCGATTTGACGCTGCCGGGGAGGCGCTCCGGCCGCTCTCCCCGGTTGGCGCATCCAAACTTGCTGAATGCCGCCCAATCCCTCACCATACGCTCCACGTCTTGATTCTGGAGCGCACATGACATTCCGCCACGTATCGCTTGTTTCCCTGACCGCACTCGCGGTGTTGTTGTCCGGTTGTGAAAAACCCGCCAGTACCNNAACGGTGGCAACCGTTGCCGGCGACAAGATCAGCGAATCCGAGCTGAACCTGGCTTTGTCCCGTTTGGGGAAACTGAACGACACTCAGGCTGCCGAGGCGAAAAGCAAACTGCTGCAGTCATTGATCGATCAGCGTTTGGTGGCGCAGGCAGCCGAAAAAGACGGACTGGACAAGGAGCCTGCGGTGGAAATCGCGATGGCGCAGGCCAGCCGCCAAGTTCTGGCGGAAGCCTATGCCGAGCGCCATTTCAAGGATGTCGTCAAGCCCTCGGAGGCCGACATTGCCGATTACTACAGCCAGCATCCCGAACTCTTCTCAGAGCGCCGGATTTACCGCATCCAGGAGCTTGAGCTGACCGTCGACCCGTCACGCATGGCCGACGTCGAGGCGAAGCTCAAGAGCAGCCACTCCATGGGCGACTTCGTCAATTGGGTCAAGGAACAGGGCATCGACGGCAAGTCCGCGGTCACCGTCAAGCCAGCAGAACAGATCCCGGCCCCCTTGCTGGCGCGCCTCAGTCTGATGAAGGATGGCCAGGCAACGGTCTTGCCGGCCCGACCGGGGTTCGTGCTGATCGAGCAGGTTCTGGAAAGCCAGTTGCAGCCGGTTTCGCTGGAACAGTCGCGTGCCGTCATCGAGCGAGCCCTGATGGCCCAGAAACGCAAGGAGCNNAGGAGCTGATGGAAGCGGATCTGAAAAAACTGCGCGAAGCGGCGAAGATCGAATATGCAAGCGGCTATGCTCCGGCAGCGGTTGCGAAGTCCGATGACGGAAAGACCCGCGGCGAAAAATCCGACGACAAACCCGCCGACTGAGCGACGCCATGATTCTTGTAACCGGGGGTGCCGGTTTCATCGGCGCCAATTTCGTCATCGACTGGTTGGCGGTGCGCGATGAGGTCGTCGTCAATCTCGACAAACTGACTTACGCGGGCAACCTCGAGAACCTGCGGTCGCTGCAAGGCGACGGGCGGCATGTTTTCGTGCAGGGCGATATCGGCGACCGTGCCGTGGTCGATGCCTTGCTGCGGCGGCATCGCCCCCGTGCAGTGATCAATTTCGCAGCCGAAAGCCACGTCGACCGCTCCATTCATGGTCCGGCCGAGTTCGTTCAAACGAATGTAGTGGGAACCTTCAATCTGCTGGAGTCGGTGCGCGCGCACTGGTCGACGCTGCCGGCGGACGAGCAGGCGGCGTTCCGCTTTCTGCACGTCTCGACCGACGAGGTGTACGGTTCGCTCGGCCCGGCCGATCCGGCGTTTTCGGAAACCACGCCGTATGCACCGAACAGCCCGTATTCGGCCTCCAAGGCGGCCTCGGATCATCTGGTGCGGGCCTATCATCACACTTACGGCCTGCCGGTGCTGACCACCAACTGTTCGAACAATTACGGGCCGCTGCAGTTTCCGGAAAAGCTCATTCCGCTGGTCATTCATAACGCGCTGGCGGGCAAACCGCTGCCGATCTATGGCGACGGCAGCAATGTCCGCGACTGGCTCTACGTCAGCGACCATTGCAGCGCGATCCGCCGCGTGCTGGAGGCCGGCCGGGTAGGGGAGGTCTACAACGTCGGCGGCCGCAACGAAAAAACCAATCTCGAGGTAGTGAAAACGCTATGCGCCATTCTCGATGAATTGCATCCCCACTCGCCGGTGACGCCGCATGCCAGCCTCATCAGTTTCGTCAAGGATCGTGCCGGACACGACCAGCGCTATGCGATCGACGCCGGCAAGATCGAGCGTGAGCTCGGCTGGACGCCGAGCGATACCTTCGAGAGCGGCATCCGCAAGACGGTGGTCTGGTACCTGGCCAACCAGGACTGGGTGGCCCATGTGACCAGCGGCGAATACCGCCACTGGGTGTCCAGGAATTACGCAGAACATCCCGCATGAACACACGTAAAGGCATCATTCTCGCCGGTGGTTCCGGTACCCGCCTGTATCCCGTCACCCAGGCCGTCTCCAAGCAGCTGCTGCCGGTATACGACAAGCCCATGGTCTACTATCCGCTGACCACGCTGATGCTGGCGGGAATCCGAGACATCCTGCTGATTTCCACCCCACAGGACACACCACGCTTCGAGCAGCTGCTGGGTGACGGCGCGCAGTGGGGACTCAATATCAGGTATGCCGTTCAGGCCGCGCCCGAAGGCCTGGCGCAGGCCTTCCTGATCGGCAGCGACTTCGTCGGCAATGACTCCAGCGCGCTGGTGCTGGGCGACAACATTTTCTACGGTCATGAGCTGGGCAAGGATCTGCAGACGGCGGGACAGCGCGCGCAGGGTGCCACGGTGTTCGCCTATCCGGTGCACGATCCGGAGCGCTACGGCGTGGTCGAGTTCGATGCCGCCGGGCATGCGGTGAGCCTGGAGGAAAAGCCCGCCAAGCCCAAGTCGCGCTATGCTGTCACCGGCCTGTATTTCTACGACAACCGGGTGGTCGACGTCGCACGGGCCTTGAAGCCGTCGCCGCGCGGTGAGCTCGAAATCACCGACGTCAATCGCCAGTACCTGGAATGGGGCGAGCTCGACGTGCAGGTAATGGGGCGCGGCCAGGCCTGGCTCGACACCGGCACCCACGATTCGCTGATCGAGGCGGCGCTCTACATCCAGACCATCGAGAAGCGCCAGGGCCTGAAAATCGCCTGCCCCGAGGAAATCGCCTACCGCCAGGGCTTCATCGACGCCATGCAGCTGGAGGCACTGGCGCAGCCGCTGATGAAGAACGGCTACGGACAATACCTGATGGACGTGCTGAACGAGCGGGTGTTCTGATGGAAATCACCGCCACCCAGCATCCCGAGGTGCTGCTGCTGCGTCCCAAGGTGTTCGGTGATGCGCGCGGCTTCTTCTTCGAAAGCTACAACCGCAAGGCCTTTGCCGAACTCGGCATAGCCGCCGAGTTCGTGCAGGACAACCACTCGCGCTCAACCAAGGGCGTGCTGCGTGGCTTGCACTACCAAATCAGCCAGCCGCAGGGCAAGCTGGTACGCGTGGCGGTGGGCGAGGTGTTCGACGTGGCGGTCGATCTGCGCCGCGGGTCTCCGCACTTCGGTCGCGTCGCCACCTTCAGCCTGTCGGCCGAGTCGCACGACATGGCATGGATTCCGCCGGGTTTTGCCCACGGATTTCTGGTGCTGTCCGAGCATGCCGAGTTTCTCTACAAGACCACCGACTACTATGCGCCGGAGTTCGAGCGCTGTCTGCAGTGGAACGATCCTGCGCTGGCCATTGCCTGGCCGCTGCAGGGTGATCCTTTGCTGTCCGCCAAGGATCAGGCCGGCGTGCCGCTCGCCGAATGCGAGGTGTTTGCGTGAGAATCCTGCTCACCGGCGTCAGTGGGCAGGTGGGCTGGGAACTGCAGCGTACGCTGGCGCCGCTGGGCGAGGTGATCGCGGCGGACCGCAGCGTGCTGGATCTCGCCGACAGCGTCGCCATCCGCCGCACGGTGGGCACACTTGCGCCGGACCTGATCGTCAACCCGGCCGCCTATACGGCAGTCGACCGGGCCGAATCGGAGCCCGATCTGGCCCGTGCCATCAATGCGACCGCGCCGGGTGAGCTTGCCGCCTGCGGTGTCCCGTTGGTGCACTTTTCCACCGACTACGTGTTCGATGGGCGCAAGCCTGGCGCGTATACGGAAGCGGACACGCCGAATCCGCTCGGCGTGTACGGCGCGACCAAACTTGCAGGGGAGCAGGCGGTCCAGCATGCCGGCATCCCGCATCTGATTTTGCGCACCAGCTGGGTCTATGGGCTGCGCGGCCGCAATTTCCTGCTCACCATGCAGCGGCTGGCGCGTGAACGCGACACGCTCGCCGTGGTCGACGACCAGTTCGGGGCGCCGACCTGGTCGCGCCTGATCGCCGAGGCGACGGCCCTGGCGGTCGCACGCTGGCTGGATCAAGCCAACCCTACTGCAATGTCCGGGATATATCATCTGAGCTGCGGTGGCCGCACCAGCTGGCATGGCTTTACCGCGGCCATTCTGGCCCATCTGGCGGAGGCGGACGTGAAACAGGCCCGCCTCGCAGCGATCCCAACGTCGGGCTATCCCACGGCGGCTGTGCGCCCGGCCAACTCGCAGCTGGATTGCGACAAACTGGCAGTTCGCTTCGGCGTGCGTCTGCCCGACTGGGAGACTGCGCTGTCACTGTGTCTGGAACATAATTTGCCTCGTTCGACGAAATCCTCATCACAAGAGCATATGACATGACCCCCATCCATCCCGTGATCCTTTCCGGCGGCTCGGGCACCCGCCTGTGGCCCCTGTCGCGCGCGGCGCTGCCCAAGCAGCTGCTGCCGCTTGCCAGCGACCAGAGCCTGCTGCAGGACACTGTCGAGCGATTGGCAGACATGCCGGAAATGGCCGCACCGCTGATGGTGTGCAATGTCGAGCACCGCTTCATGATCGCCGAGCAGATGCGCCAGATCGATACCCGGCCGCACGCCATCGTGCTTGAGCCGATGGGACGCAACACCGCACCGGCCATCGCCGTCGCCGCGCTGATGCTGTCCCGCGACGATCCCGACGCGCTGATGCTGGTGCTGCCGGCCGATCACCTGATCGGCGACATCGCGGCGTTTCATGCTGCGATCCGTACCGCGGCGCAGGCGGCGCAGAATGGTCGCCTAGCCACCTTCGGTATCATCGCTGCGACTCCGGAAACCGGTTACGGCTACATCCGCAAGGGTCCGCAACTGGCGGATAGCGCGGGCGTCTACGACGTGGCGGCGTTCGTCGAAAAGCCCGATCTCGACACTGCCCGGCAGTATGTCGATTCCGGCGACTATTTCTGGAACAGCGGCATGTTCCTGTTCCGCGCGTCGGACTTCCTCAAGGAACTCGAAACCTTGCGCCCCGATATTCTCGAAGCCAGCCGTACCGCGCTCGAGAGGGCTACGCTCGACCTCGATTTCGTGCGGCTGGACCCCACGGCGTTCGAGGCCTGTCCGTCGGAGTCGGTCGACTACGCGGTGATGGAACACACCCGCCAGGCCGCCGTGGTTCCGGCCGACATGGCGTGGAATGACGTCGGCGCCTGGACGGCACTATGGGAGGTGGCGCAGAAGGACGGGCAGGGCAACGCCACCCGCGGCGATGTCATGCTGGAAAACGCCCGCAACAATTTCGTCCGCGCCGAAACACGCATGGTCGCCCTGCTGGGCGTGTCCGACCTGGTCGTGGTGGAAACCGCCGACGTAGTGCTGGTGGCGAACAAGGATCAGGTGCAGGACGTGAAGAAGCTGGTCGACCGCCTCAAGGCGGAAAAGCGGTGCGAGCACCTGGTCCACAAGCAGGTCTACCGGCCCTGGGGCTGGTACGAAGGGATCGACGAAGGCGAACGCTTCCAGGTCAAGCGCATCATGGTCAAGCCGGGCGAGAAGCTCAGCCTGCAGATGCACCACCATCGCGCCGAGCACTGGATCGTGGTNNGGCGAAGACGACATCGTGCGCTTCGAGGACATCTATAAGCGCAACTGAATGTTGTGATATTGCAGGTCGCCTGCTTCACGCGCTTTACTGCAAGTCTTTGTTATTCGACAGCTTGTTCAGCCGGTGCCGGCCGCGGTCCGGTCGCGGGCCATGCGCGCCGTACGTCCCGCGGAACTGCGTGTCAGACAAACACCGACAAGACAGGTTATTCATATCGGTCCGACAATACAGCCTTTCTCCACATTAACTTTCCCGGGTGTCGTCCGAAAACGAATTCACCACGCTGACTTAAGTGTGAATTCGAAAAAATTCAACGAAGAAGGACAGGCAAAATGAAAATGGACGAAATGCTGGACGAGATGCGCGATGTCAATCTGAACTATCTGATGCTCGCGCAGAACATGATCCAACATGACAAGGCCACTGCAGTCTTTCGCCTGGGTATCAGCCAGGACGTGGCTGACCTGATCGAGGCCCTGACGCCTGCGCAGATTCTCAAGCTCGCCGGTTCCGGGATGCTGGTGTCGCGCTTCCGCTTCGACGACGGCGTGGTGCTCAACATGCTGACCAGCTACACCAAGGATCGAACCCTGGCGCAGTCCCACGCAGCCATTCTGATGGCAGGGCAGGCCATGGAAGCCTTTGCCTGATTCCGCAGCCAGTCGATTGGGAGTGTTGAGATGAGCAAGAAAAGTCTGTTGACCGAAATGCGCGACACCCAGCTGGCGATCGAACTGATCGAGCTCGGCGCCCGCCCGCAGGTGCTGGAATCCGAGACCTCGCTGTCGCGCGAGCGACTGCTCAAGCTGTACAAGGAAGTCAAAGGCGTGTCGCCGCCCAAGGGCATGCTGCCGTTCTCGACCGACTGGTTCCTGACCTGGCTGCCCAACGTCCATTCCTCGCTGTTCATCAACATTCACCGCTACATCACCCGAAACAGCGACTGCAGCGGCATCGAGGCCGTGCTCAAGAGTTATCGTCTGTACCAGGAATACCTGCATACCAACCAGATCGAGGCGGTGCTGAGCTTCACCCGTGCCTGGACGCTGAACCGCTTCTTCGAAAGCCGCATGCTCGAAACCGCCGTGTGCAGCGATTGCGGCGGCCACTTCGTGGTGCATCCGGATGACCTGCACGACAAATATGTCTGCGGCCTGTGCAACATGCCCGCGCGCGCCGGAAAAACCCGCAAGGCCAAGGCCGCTGCCGAAATCGAATTGACGGCCGCCGCCTGACGGCTGTCCCGACCCGACCGGTGATGAAGCGTCTGCCGGTCGGTCTCCAGTCGCTCATCATCCAGTGCACGGCCCTGTTGCTGGCCGGGCTCGCCGTCCGTCTGCTCCCCCCCGATTTCCCCATCGCTTCGCCCCTGTGGCAACTGGCCCTCGCGCAAGGCGCCTTGGCCTGCGTGCTGAGCCTGTCCTGGCGGCAGCCGGCCTGGTGGCCGCCGCTGCATGCCGCGTTTCTGCCGTCCGTCCTGTTCACCCTGCAATGGAACGCGCCCGCCTGGCTGTACCTGGCCGCGTTTCTGCTGTTGCTGCTGTTCTTCTGGAGCACCGCGCGCACCCGGGTGCCCCTGTATCTGTCCGATCGCAAGGCCTGGCATGCGGTCGCGGCCTGGCTGCCCGAGCAGCAGGGGTTCAGCTTCATCGATCTCGGCAGCGGTCTGGGCGGGGTGCTGTTCGATCTGGAAAAACGCTTTCCGCAGGGCCGCTTCGTGGGTACCGAACTGGCGCCGGCGCCCTGGCTCATCAGCCGCGTACGGGCCTGGCTCCAGGGCAGCCGGGTGCGGCTGATGCGGCGCGACTACGCGGCGCTGAACCTGGCTGATTTCGACGTCGTGTTTGCCTTCCTGTCCCCGGCCGCCATGCCCGCCCTGTGGCAGCAGGCCCAGGCCCAGATGCGAAAAGGCGGCCTGTTCATCAGTCTGTCGTTCAGCGTGGAAGAGCGCGAACCGGACCACGTGGTGCCGTTGGCCGAAGGCGAGCGGCACACCTTGTACGCATGGCGGATGTGAGCGATGGCAGATGGAAATACCCGGGATGCGCCATCAAGTTTCTTTCAGTCTGGTCGAATCCTAATCCTGAGAGCCTCGTTTTTGAACATGCAAAAACGGGGCAGGGCGGAACCGGTCCCGCCCGGTCAATCCATCAAAAGGAATAGACGGTCGTGCTAGTCATTGTTGGTTATATTGTCATTCTGATATCGGTCTTCGGCGGCTTCGCGCTGGCGGGCGGGCATCTAGCGTCACTGTGGCAGCCGGTGGAATTGCTCATGATCGGTGGCGGCGCAGTCGGCGCATTCTTCGTCGGCAACAACGGCAAAGCCATCAAGGCCACCCTGAAGGCGCTGCCTACCGTCTTCAAGGGCTCGAAATACAATCGCGCGCTCTACATGGACACGATGGCGCTGTTGTACGAACTGCTGACCAAGATCCGCAAGGAAGGATTGATGTCGGTCGAGGCCGATGTCGACTCGCCCGAGAATAGCCCGCTGTTCTCGAAATATCCATCGGTGATGGCTGATCATCATGTGGTCGAGTTCCTCACCGACTACCTGCGCCTGATGGTGAGCGGGAGCATGAATGCCTTCGAAATCGAAAATCTGATGGACAACGAAATCGAGACCCATCATCACGAGGGCGAGGTGCCTGTGCATGTCATCTCCAAGCTCGGCGACGGCCTGCCGGCCTTCGGTATCGTGGCGGCGGTGATGGGGGTGGTGCACACCATGGAGTCGGTCGGCATTCCTCCGGCGGAGCTGGGCATCCTGATTGCCGCGGCCCTGGTTGGCACCTTCCTCGGCATCCTGCTGTCATACGGCTTCGTCAGTCCTCTCGCCGGCCTGCTTGAACAGAAGCTGCACGAATCGACCAAGATGCTGCAGTGCGTCAAGGTCACCCTTCTGGCCAGCATCAACGGCTACGCGCCGGCGATTGCGGTCGAGTTCGGGCGCAAGGTGCTGTTCTCGACCGAGCGGCCTTCCTTCAGCGAACTGGAAACGCACGTCAAGGGCGCGAAGTCGCGCTGATAGCCCCGGGTTGCCAGTTTCTAACAAGCACAAGCCATGAGCGAGCAAAAACCGCCCATCATCGTCAAGCGCATCAAGAAGGTGAGCGGCGGCCATCACGGCGGCGCCTGGAAAATCGCCTATGCCGATTTCGTGACTGCGATGATGGCGTTCTTTCTGCTGATGTGGCTGCGGGGATCGACCTCCAAGGGCGATCTGGAAGGCATCGCGGAATATTTCAAGAACCCGCTCAAGGTGTCCATGCAAGGAGGCTCTGGCAGCGGCGACAGTTCCAGCGTCATCAAGGGCGGCGGCGCCGATCTGACGCGCAAGGAGGGCCAGATCAAGAAAGGCGAGACCGAGGCAGAGAAAAAATCCTACAACCTGAAGGCGGCGCAGGCCGAACTCGAACGCATCGAGGCGGCCAAGCTTAAGCAACTGAAGACCCGCCTGGAGGAGGCGGTCGATGCCAACCCGACATTGCGCCAATTCAAGCGGCAACTGCTGATCGACATCACCAGCGAAGGGCTGCGCATCCAGATCGTCGACGAGCAGAACCGGCCCATGTTCAATCTGGCGAGCGCCGAACTGCAGCCCTACACCAAGATCATCCTGCACGAGATCGGTCAGGTGCTGAATGACGTTCAGAATCGCGTCAGTCTGTCGGGGCACACCGACGCCAAGCCGTACGCCAATCGCGAACGCGGCTACAGCAACTGGGAGTTGTCGGCCGATCGCGCCAATGCGTCGCGCCGCGAACTGATCGCGGGCGGAATGGACGAAACGAAAATGCTGCGCGTGGTCGGGCTGGCTTCATCGGTTCCGTTCAACAATGCAGCCCCTCTCGATCCGGTCAATCGCCGCATCAGCATCATCGTGATGAACAAGCGCACCGAGGAGGCCATCACCAAGGAGGCGTCCGGCGTCAGCGTTGGCGACGAGGACGCGGTGCGCGACGAAATCGGGAACGCCGGGCCCCCGCCGCTCTGACTGACGTGCGGCCTGCCGAGAAATAGCAGGCCAAATCCACCCTTATTCCCCTGATTGCCCGCTCCGGGCATGTCCGATACTTCAGCCTGTAGAAAGCCCGTTTCTGCTCGATGCAGATGACAGGTATTCCCCCAACAGGTGAAATCCGGGATGGCTGAAGAAAACGATCAGGAAAAGACAGAACCAGCCTCGCCACAGAGGCTGGAGAAAGCCCGCGAGGACGGCCAGGTCGTGCAGTCGCGCGAACTGGCCACGTTCGTCGTCCTGATGGCCAGCGGTTCTGTCCTGTGGATGATGGCCGGCGGTCTCGGCCAGGCCATGTCGGGCATCATGCGCGACGGTCTGCAGTTCGATCCCGCCATCGCGCGCGACAGCTCGCACGTCATGGCACAGCTGTCGGAGCAGTTTTTCGCGGCCGCGCTGGCGCTGCTGCCCTTTCTGGGGGTGGTCGTGATTGCCACCTTGGCGTCGCCGCTGCTGCTGCGCGGCTGGCTGTTCAGCACTAAGGCACTGGCACCCAAATTCGAACGCCTGAATCCGCTGACGGGCATCAAGCGGATGTTTTCCAGTCAAGGGCTGATCGAGCTGGTCAAGGCACTGGCCAAAGTCGGCTTGCTGGGCGGCGTGGCCGTCTGGCTGATCTGGTCCAACGTCGGTGCGATTTTTTCGCTCAGTCTGGAAGAGCCGTCGCTCGCCATCCAGCACATGGGCGACATCGTCGGCAAAGTCTTCCTGCTGGTCTCGGGTGCGATGATCTTCATCGTCGTGATCGACCTGCCATTCCAGCTCTGGAGCTTCTACAAGAAAATGCGGATGAGCAAGGATGAACTGCGCCGCGAAGCCAAGGAGTCGGAAGGCGATCCGCACCTGAAAGCGCGTATTCGTGCGCAGCAGCGCGAGGTGGCCCGCCGCCGCATGATGTCCGAGATTCCGACCGCCGACGTGGTGGTGACCAACCCGACCCATTACGCTGTCGCGCTCAAGTACAGCGAAGGCAAGATGCGCGGGCCGCGTGTGGTGGCCAAGGGCGCCGACGCCGTCGCTGCGAAGATCCGCGAACTGGCCGCCGAGCACAAGGTGCCGCTGCTGGAAGCGCCGCCGCTCGCACGTGCGCTGTTCCGTCACACCGAACTCGGCGACGAAATCCCGGCCACCTTGTACGCAGCAGTGGCCGAAGTGCTGGCCTATGTGTTCCAGCTGCGCCATTTCCAGCAGATTGGCGGCGCGTATCCCGATGCGCCGGTCAACCTGCCCGTTCCGCCCGAACTTGATCCGCTGCAGGCAGCATGAACGGAACCCTGAGCCTCTCCAACCTGTTCAGCGGCGCCAACGCCCGCGCGATGGCCGCGCCGATCTTCATCGTCCTCATCCTGGCGATGCTGGTACTGCCGCTGCCGCCGTTCGCGCTGGACATGCTGTTCACCTTCAACATCGCGCTCTCCATCATGGTGTTGCTGGTCAGCCTGTCGACCAAGAAGGCGCTCGAATTCGCCGCCTTCCCCACGGTGCTGCTGCTCTCCACGCTGCTGCGCCTGTCGCTCAACGTGGCGTCCACCCGCGTGGTGCTGCTGGAAGGCCACACCGGGCCGGATGCCGCAGGCAAGGTGATCGAAGCCTTCGGCCATTTCCTGGTCGGCGGCGACTACACGGTCGGCATCATCGTGTTCGTCATCCTCGTGGTGATCAACTTCATCGTCATCACCAAGGGCGCCGGGCGCATCGCCGAGGTCAGTGCACGCTTCACCCTCGATGCGATGCCGGGCAAGCAGATGGCGATCGACGCCGACCTCAATGCCGGCCTGATCGACGAAAACGAGGCACGCCGCCGCCGCGCTGAAATCTCCCAGGAATCGGATTTCTACGGTTCGATGGACGGTGCCTCGAAATTCGTTCGCGGCGACGCCATCGCCGGCATTCTGATCCTGCTGATCAACATCGTCGGCGGCCTGCTGGTGGGGATGATGCAGCATGATCTGTCGCTTTCCGACGCCGCCCGCAACTACACCCTGCTGGCGATTGGCGATGGCCTGGTGGCGCAGATCCCGGCCCTGGTCATCTCGATCGCCGCCGGCATCATCGTCAGCCGCGTCAGCACCGAGGAGGACATCACTGGCCAGATGATGTCCAACGTCTTCAGCAAGACGCAGGCGCTCTATATCACCGCCGCAATCCTCGGCCTGATGGGCATGATCCCGGGGATGCCGAACTTCGCCTTCCTGCTGCTGGCAGGCGGCATGGTCTGGCTGGCCTGGAAGAACAGCAAGCGGCAGCAGGCTGCCGCAGCCGTGCCAGACGTGCAGGCTGCGCCCGTTGCCGCGATCGAATCCCAGGAAGCAAGTTGGGAAGACGTTGCGCCGATCGATACCCTCGGGCTGGAAGTCGGGTATCGCCTGATTCCGCTGGTGGACAATGCTGTCGACGGCGAACTGGTGCGCCGCATCAAGGGCATCCGCAAGAAATTCGCCCGCGAAATCGGCTTCCTACCGCCCGCCGTGCATATCCGGGACAACCTCGAGATCAACCCCAACAGCTATCGCATCACGCTCAAGGGTGTGGAAATCGGCAGCGGCGAAGTGCGCACCGGCATGTTCCTCGCCATCGACCCGGGCAGCATCACCGCCACCCTGCCGGGCGTCGCGACGCGCGATCCCGCGTTCGGCCTGCCCGCGGTATGGGTCGAGGCCGCCATGCGCGAACAGGCACAGGCCATGGGCTACACCGTGGTCGATCCCGGAACCGTGGTCGCCACCCACCTGAATCATCTGGTCACGCAGCATGCTGCGGAACTGCTTGGCCGGCAGGAAGCGCAGGCGCTGCTCGATCATCTGGGCAAGAGCGCGCCCAAGCTGGTGGAAGACCTGGTGCCGAAGATGTTGCCGCTGTCGACCGTGCAGAAGGTGCTGCAGAACCTGCTCACCGAGGGCGTGGCGATCCGCGACATGCGCACCATCATCGACACCCTGCTGGAGCACGCCGGGCGCGTGCAGGACCCGCATGAGCTGACTTCGCTGGTGCGGGTCGCGCTCGGCCGCTCGATCGTGCAGCAGATCTACGGCTCGGCCAGCGAATTGCCCGTGATTGCACTGGACCAGGGCCTCGAGCGGCTGCTGCTGCAGACCCTGCAGTCGGGCCATGACGCCGCCGGCATGGAGCCGGGCCTGGCCGATACCCTGCTGGAGCGCACCCAGACCTCGACCCAGCGCCAGGAAGCGCTGGGCCATCCCCCCGTATTGCTGACGCCGGCCGTGCTGCGTCCGCTACTTGCACGTTTCCTGCGGCGCACGGTGCCGCAACTCAAGGTGCTTTCGCACGCTGAAGTGCCCGAAGGCAAACAGATCAAAGTGACTTCCCTGGTAGGAGGAGCAGCATGAACGTGAAACGAATCGTCGCCAAAACATCCCGTGAAGCCATGCGCCAGTTGCGCGAGGTGCTCGGACCCGATGCGGTCATCCTGTCCAACCGCGCCGTCGAGGGCGGGGTCGAGGTGCTGGCCCTGGCAGCCGAGGATATCGCCTCGATGGCGCCGCCGGTGGTGGAGGAACCTGCACCGGTTTCCATTAGGCGTGTGCCGATGCCGGCCAGAGAGGCCGAACCGGAACCCGAGGTCACCATCAAGCGCCGCCTGATCGAGCGCGTCGCCGTGCCGAGCGAGGACAGCGCCCAGTTGGCGAAAAGCGTGATCAGCGAAATCAAGACGCTGCAGACGCGGCTGGAGAGCCAGCTTGCCGACCTG
The DNA here is from genome assembly GCA_003510325.1 of Thiobacillus sp. Classification (GTDB taxonomy): domain Bacteria; phylum Pseudomonadota; class Gammaproteobacteria; order Burkholderiales; family Thiobacillaceae; genus Thiobacillus. The sequence goes on from DONB01000073.1 coordinate 13,943, forward strand.
GCCTGGCGCGACCTGCCGGGGCGCGACCCGTCCGGTGCCGGCGTGATGCGCGACATGCTGGCAGCCGGTTTTTCCGCCGCGCTGGCGCGCGAACTGCTCGAAGCCCTGCCCAAAGGCGATGCCGAGCAGGCGCAGGCCTGGATGCGCAACACGCTGATGAAGCGGCTGAACGTGATGCAGAACGAAACCGACATGCTCGATGCCGGCGGCGTGTTCGCGCTGATGGGACCGACCGGCGCCGGCAAGACCACCACC
>DONB01000281.1 GCA_003510325.1 Thiobacillus sp.
CCCCCCGCTACCTGACCCGGCACGCCGCCCTGGTCGACGGCGTGCTGGCGGACATCAGCGTCCGGCTCGCGCTGCCTGCCCGGTTCTGCCTCGCCGCCGTCGGCGGCTACGGACGCGGTGAACTGTTCCCAGGCTCGGATGTCGACGTGCTGCTGCTGCTGCCGCACGACCCGACTGCCGAACAGCAGGCCATCCTGGAAAACTGGGTGCAGGCATGCTGGGACGTCGGGCTGGAAATCGGCCACAGCGTGCGCACCATCGAGGCCTGCATCGCCGAGGCCGACGCCGACATCACGGTGGAAACCAACCTGCTGGAAGCACGCTTCGTGTGGGGCGGCCGCGCCCTGTTCGATGAATTCAGCGACCGCTTTCAGGCACGCTTCGACGCCCAGCACTTTTTCGACGGCAAGCTGGCCGAACAGCAGGCGCGCCACGCCCGCTTCGACGACAGCGCCTACAAGCTCGAGCCCAACCTGAAGGACAGCCCGGGCGGCCTGCGCGACCTGCATACCATCCACTGGCTGGCGCAGGCCTGCGGCATCCGGGGCGGCTGGAACGGCATTGCACGCGCGGGACTGCTCACCCCGACCGAGGCGCGGCGCATTGCGCGCGAAGAACGCACGCTGTCGGGCTTGCGCATCCATCTGCATCTGCTGGCCCGGCGGCGCGAGGACCGTCTGGCATTCGATTACCAGACCGAACTGGCCGAACGCCTGGGACTCGCCGCCACGGCCAACAAGCGTGCAGGCGAACGGCTGATGCAGGGCTATTACCGCGCCGCCAAACTGATCCAGCGCGCCAACGACATTCTCATCCAGTCGCTGCGGGTGCGCCTGTTTCCGGTGACGGCTCCGCCCGCGCCGATCGATGTGGATTTCCAGGTGCGCGCCCGGCTGCTCGAAGCGCGCGCGGCCGATCTGTTCGAGCGCAAACCCGACGCCCTGTTGCGCGCCTTCATCGTGTATGCCCAGCACCCTGCGCTCGCCGGATTCGAACCGGCCACCCTGCGTGCACTGTGGCGCGGCAGCAGCCGCATCGATGCCGCCTTCCGCGCCAACCCCGCGCACCGCGCGCTGTTCATGACGCTGCTGCGCCAGCCGGTCGGCATCACTCGGGCGATGCGCGCGATGCACCGCTACGGCTTGCTGGCGCGCTACATCCCGGCATTCGGCCGCGTCGTCGGCCAGATGCAGCACGACCTGTTCCANNAAGGGCCGCGGCGGCGACCATTCCGAGCTGGGCGCGGTCGATGCGCAACGCTTCTGCCGTCAGCACGGTCTCGACAAGGCCGACAGCGATCTGGTGGCCTGGCTGGTGGAAATGCATCTGGCCATGTCGCGCACTGCGCAAAAAGAGGACATCAGCGACCCCGACGTGATCGCCGGCTTCACCGCCAGGATCGGCGACGAACGCAGGCTGGCCGCACTGTATCTGCTGACCGTGGCCGACATTCGCGGCACCAGCCCCAAGGTCTGNNGGCGGGCGGCGACGAAGCGGTGGCCGGCATCGCCGCCAAACAGCAGGAAGCGCGCATCAACCTCGCCCTCTATGGCCTGCCCAGCGACGCCGCCGACGCGCTGTGGGAACACCTCGACAACCGTTATTTCACCCGCTTCGACGCCCGCGACATGGCCTGGCAGGCCCGCATGCTGTGGCGCCGCGCCGACAGCCCCGATGCCGTCGTGCGGGCGCGGTTGTCGCCGGCCGGAGAAGGCATCCAGGTGCTGGTCTACACGCCCGACCGCCCCGATATTTTTGCCCGCATCTGCGGCTTCTTCGCGCGCATCCAGTACACCATCCTCGAAGCCAAGATCCACACCACCCGGCATGGCTACGTGCTGGACAGCTTTCAGGTGATGGACCTCGCCAATCGCGGTATTCATTACCGCGATTTCCTCAGCTTCGTGGAACACGAACTGGCGCGCGACCTCGATCCGGCACGCCCGATGCAGGCGGTGCCGCGCGGCCGCCTGTCACGTCACCAGCGCCACCATCCCTACCCGACCACGGTGCGCCTGGAAACCGATGCGCAGGGGCACGGCCACATGCTGTCTATCACCTGTGCGGATCGCGGCGGCCTGCTGTTTGCGGTGGCGGAAACCCTGATGCGGCATGACGTGGGCGTCTATGCCGCCAAGATCGACACGCTGGGCGAGCGGGTCGAGGACACCTTCCTGATCCGGGGCGAGGCCCTGCAGACGCCGGCGGGTCGCGAAGCGCTGGAAACCGGAATAGGCGACGCGCTGGGAGCCTAGTGCCGTGCCTCAGAAATAGCGGAACACGAACCGGATGGAGTTTTTCGCAGGGCAAGGCGGAGGAGGCGGAATCGCACGGACTATGGCAAGGACGAGCCACGCCGCCATGCGGAAAAGACGCCGTTTTATTTCTGATTTACGGCACTAAGGTGCGGGGCGTGCGTATTCGTCGACGTAACGCCCGCGCGCGGGGGCCTTGCGGGCAGGCGGCGATTTCTTGCGCACGCCGTCGGCCGGTTTTTTGACCTTTTCGTCCGCCTCGGTCTTGCTGCGGTTGCGGACACGGCCCGGTCGCACCGTCGAGCCCANNGGCCCTCGCCGGGTGACTCATGCGCTCGGCCTCATTACCAGTCGAGCCGGAACTGCCCGTTCCGTTTCGGCCTTGGGCGGCATTCGTCTGACCGTCGATCCCGCTGCGCGGGGCCCTCGCCGGGTGACTCATGCCGCCACCCGCCATTCCTTCAGGCTGCCTGCCAGGGTGCGGGTGAGTGCGATGAGGCTGCCCAGCACGTCGGTACTGGGCTCGGTTTCGCATGCATTGATTTTGCTGTCGGCATACACCGACAGAATCAGGAGATTGTGCTGCACCTCGGCTGGCAACGTCAGCCTCCCTTCGGCCAGTGCGGCTTGAATCGCATGCCAGACGCAGCGACTGGCTTCCAGCGCATTGGTCAGGCGGAGTTCACGGTTGGAATCGTTCCAGTGGCGCTGCACCGCCATCAGCTGGGCGGCAATGTCGTCAAGCTGGGCCGCTTCGCCCACCATCACGTCGGCGTGGCTATTTCGGCGCGGGATATGCTGAATCGGTTGTTCCGGGCTCATTATTGTCCTTGCTGCTTGTGCCGGGGCACCTCGCCCACGGTTACGTAACAAGTTAGCGGCGAGGACCGAAGCAACTTTAGGCTAGCTAAAATCGTGCCCGAAAGCGTCGAAACCCCGTCAGTCGTCCTGCAGGTTTTGCCCGGGGAACAGGGTATCGGTAAAACCGAAATAGCGCAGGTCGCGGATTCGCATCGGGTACAGGATGCCGCGCAGATGATCGACTTCGTGCTGCACCACGCGGGCATGAAAATCGCTCACGCTGCGGTCGATCGGCTGGCCCGCCGCGTCGAAGCCCTGGTAACGCAAGGCAGTGTGGCGCGGCACCAGGCCACGCATGCCGGGCACCGACAGACAGCCCTCCCAGCCTTCCTCCATGACATCGGACAAGGGCGTCAATACAGGATTGATGAGCACCGTGAACGGCACGCTTTCCGCATCCGGATAACGCGGATTGAGGTCAACCCCGAAGATCACCACCTGCAGGCCGACGCCGATTTGCGGCGCTGCCAGTCCGGCGCCGTTGAGCGAGCGCATGGTGTCGTGCATGTCGACGATCAGCTGCGCCAGTTCGAGCGAGGCAAAATCCTCCACCGGCCGCGCCGGCTCCAGCAGGCGCGGGTCGCCCATCTTCAGGACTTCGCGGATGGCCATGGCTGCTCCAGCTGTTTCAGATCGTCTGCTTCCAGCCAGCGCCAGTTGCCGGGCGGCAGGTCGGCCGGCAAGGCATAGTGCCCGACCGCTTCGCGGTGCAGTGCCTCGACCCGGTTGCCGGTCGCGCCGATCATGCGCCTGACCTGATGGTACTTGCCCTCGGCCAGCGTCAGCCGCAACGTATGCCCGTCGAGCTTTTCGCACGCCAGCGCGGCGATCGGCGCCGGCTCGTCGTTGAGCTGCACCCCATTGCGCAGGGCATCCAACATGGCGTCGCTCACCGGGTCGGCGCACATGGCGCGGTAGACCTTGGCCACGCCTTTTTTCGGCGAGATCATGCGATGAATGAACTGGCCGTCGTCGGTAAACAGCAGCAGCCCGGTGGTGTCCTGGTCGAGGCGTCCCACGCATTGCACGCCTCGTTGCAGCAGATGCGGCGGCAGCAGGGAAAACACGCTGGGGTGATGGCTGGGATGATGCGAGCATTCGTAGCCGGCCGGCTTGTGCATCAGCACGTAGGCCCTTTCGCGATACGGCCAGCTGACGCCGTCGAGCGTCAATTCCAGTCCGGCCGGGTCGAACTCGGCCTCGGGGTCGTCGCAAACCGCGCCGTTGACCGCGACCTCGCCCGCCCGGATGCGAGCCATGCTGACCTTGCGCGAGCCGAATCCCTGCGACTGCAAAACGCGGCAGAGCTTCATCGCGCGCTCAGAAGCTGCACAGTCCGGCAGCGTCGTTGGTCACCAGTTGTTCCAGCAAATGCCGCACCTGCAGCATCACTTCGCCCAGCACCGCCTGGATTTCTCCCATCTGGATGCCGTCGGCCGACAGCCCGCGCCCAGCCGCATGGTTGACCACCGCCCCAACTGCCGCGTAGCAGAGATCCAGTTCGCGCGCCAGGTAGGCTTCAGGCATGCCGGTCATCCCCACCATCTCGGCGCCGTCGCGCTCCATGCGGTTGATTTCGGCCGCCGTTTCCAGGCGCGGGCCCTGTGCCACCCCATACACGCCGCCGTCGCGCAGGCTAATGCCTGCACTGACCGCGGCCTGCAGCAGGGCGGCGCGCATGGCGTCGCAATATGGGAAGGTGAAATCGAGGTGAGTGACAGGCTTGCAGTTCCCGACGAAATAGGTTGCGGCGCGGCCATGCGTGTAGTCGATGATCTGGTCGGGAATCACCAGCGTGCCCGGGATCAGGTCGGGATGGATGCCGCCGACGGTCGCCACCGACACCACGCGATCGACGCCGTGGTCCTTCAGCGCCCACAGATTGGCACGGTAGTTCACCTCGTGCGGCGGAATGGTGTGGCCGTAGCCGTGGCGCGCCAGAAAGATCACTTCCTGGCCGCAAATGCGGCCGAAGGTGAGGGCTCCCGAGGGCTCGCCGTAGGGCGTGCGCGCCACCTGACGGTGGGTGATTTCCAGATTGGCGAGCTGGGTCAGCCCGGTGCCGCCGATGATTCCCAACATGTTATTTGTCCTTCAAAGCATAAATCGCAGGCAGGTTGCGCCACAGCCCGTACGCGTCCATCCCGCAGCCGAACACGTAGCGATTGGGCACGTCCAGCCCGACGAAATCCGCGTGGATCGGTTTGGCGAGGCCGTTGTCCTTGTTGGTCAGCACCGCCGACCATACCCGCGTCGCCCCCATGTGCACGAGCTTGTCGCGGATTGCCGCGAGGGTCTCGCCCTCGTCCAGGATGTCGTCCAGCACCAGCACGTTGCGGCCCGCCACGTTTTGCCCCGGCAGCACCCGCCATTCCACCTCGCCACCCCGGGTTTTCCCGCGATAGCGGGTCACGTGCAGGTAATCGAACTCGAGCGGGAAAGCCAGTCGGGGGATGAGCTGTCCGGCAAACACCACGGCCCCGCCCATCACCGCCAGTACCAGCGGAAATTCGCCGGCCAGCTCACGCGCGATGTCGCCGGCAAGGCGGTTGATGACCGCCTGCACGGTTTCCTCGGACGCGACACACTCGGCAGTATCCAGCAACTGTTGTGCTTCAAGCAGCGTCATGGCGATGGCAGGCCCGTGAAAAGACAGGAGTCTAAGGCCTCGACGCCGATGTTTCCAGAGCGGGCAGCGGTCGAGTAAGCTTGCAGCATGTCGATTTCCGCTTCTCCTCCCCCTGCGCTCGACGCCGCTGGCTGGCTGGCTGGCGCATGCCGGCTACCCTCGCCCAATTGCGACGCCCGCCCAGAAGGCGCCACGATCGAACTCATCGTCATCCACAACATTTCGCTGCCGCCTGGGGTGTTCGACGGCGATGCGGTGATCGAGCTTTTCACCAACCGGCTCGACTGGGATGCGCACCCGTATTTCCAGACGATCCGCGGCCTCCAGGTGTCGGCCCACTTTTTCATCCGCCGCGACGGCACGCTGATCCAGTTCGTGCCGTGCGCGCTGCGCGCCTGGCACGCAGGGGTATCGAGCTGGCAGGAGCGCGAACGCTGCAACGACTTTTCCATCGGCATCGAGCTCGAAGGCACCGACGACCTGCCGTTCACCGAGGCGCAGTACGCGACCCTGATTCCGCTGGTGCAGTCGCTGCAGCAGGCCTATCCGATCCAGGCCGTGGTCGGCCACAGCGACATCGCCGCAGGCCGCAAGACCGATCCCGGCCCCCATTTCGCCTGGCAGCGGCTGCATGAGAACGTGGCCTGATCCGTCCGGTC
>DONB01000170.1 GCA_003510325.1 Thiobacillus sp.
CCGGCGGCCTGGCTCGTCGCGTGGATGAAATCCGGCAGTTGCAGATCGTCGAGCCAGCCGCCCGAGAGGTTGATGGCGATGGTGAGTGGAAAACCGTTGTCGTGCAGGCGTGCGCCTTCCATCAGTGCACGCGATGTCAGGATTTGCGACAGTTCGCCCACCAAACCCTCGCGTTCAGCCACGCCGATGAAGGCATCCGGCGAGAGGGTGCCGCTGGACGGATGTCGCCAGCGCGCCAGCGCCTCGACCCCCACAGGCTTGAGGCTGCCCGCGTCCACCTTGGGCTGGAACCACACGGTGAATTCGTCGCCGGCGATCCCGTCGCGGATGGACTGGGGCGAGACCTGCAACGGAGCGGCAAATTGTCGCCTGCGCGCGCGTGGAGCGGCCGACCGGCTGAGCAAGCCGGTCACCTGCGCTGGCGTCACCGGCTTCTGTACCTGCCCCAGCACGCGCAGCCCCTGCAGATCGGCCAGCTTGCCTGCCGTGTTCAGCACTTTCTCGTCCGCGCCGCTCATCAGGATGACGCCGCCCTGGAACCCCGTACGGCCGAATTGACGGAGCAGTTCGACACCGTCCATCGCCGGCATGCTGAGGTCGCAGACCACGGCCTCCAGACTGCCGTTGCGCTCACTCAGCAGCCGCAGCGCATCCAGGCCGCTTCCGGCGGTCAGGACTTCCTTGACGCCCAGGGTGACAAGCATGGCGGCCATCTGCTGCTGCACAACCGGGTCGTCGTCGACGACGAGCAGCGTGCCATGCCCGGCGAGCGGGGCACCCCGTTCTGGGGTTGCGACCAGCGGGAGGGCGGCCAGCCTGGCGTGGACGGATTCGACCTCTTCGAGGGCACCGCGCAGCACGGCAAGGGGCGCCTCGAAATCGCCCTCCCCAGCGCCATGCGCCGCGGTCTCCAGGGAGGCGGCCAGCTTCGCATAGCGCATCGCGCCGACGGTCCGGGCCGAGGACTTCTGCTTGTGCATTTCCTGCACCACCGCGGCCGCGGTGGCGCCGGTGGCCAACTGGTCGAGGCCGCTTGCCGCAGTACGGAGGAACGTGGCGACCAGTTCGCGCGCCTGGGCTTCGTTGCTGTCACCCAGGATGCCGTACAGGCAGGCGAGATCGAGAATCGCGTCGCCCGTTGCCTGCGGCGACGCGGTCGTCGCCGTCGTTCTCCCGCCGAGCCAGCGTTGCAGTTTGGTGCGCAGTGTTTCCAGCAGGATCGGCTTGGTCAGCGTATCGTCCATGCCGGCATCATGGCAATGCCGCAGCTCTGCGGCATGGTCTGCGGCCGTGATGCAGATGATCGGCGTATGCCGGCCGACCGCTGCCTCGCGCTCGCGCACCGCGCGAGCCAGCGCGAGGCCGTCCATCACCGGCATGTTGAGGTCGGCCAGAATCAGTTCGTAGCGCTTGCCTGCCCAGGCTTCAAGGGCCGCGGCGCCGTCGGCGACGATGTCGGCCTGATAGCCGAGGCTGGCGAGTTGCATCCGCAGCAGGACCTGATTGGGGGCGTAATCTTCCGCCACCAGTATGCGCGCACCCTGCTGTGCCGTGATGCCTGGCGCCGGGGAGGGCAGGCCGTCTGCGCATTTCGGCCGGGACGCGATCGGGAGTTCGACCCAGAAGGTGCTGCCGTGGCCCGGCGCGCTGTCGACCCCGATGCGGCCGGTCATGGCCTCGATCAGGCGGCGTGCGATCGCGAGTCCGAGTCCCGAACCCTCGATACGACCTTTTTCCGCGCCGAGACGGTTGAAGGGCACAAACAGCTGCGCCTGGTCGGCGGCAGCAATTCCCGATCCATCGTCGCTGACGGAGAAACGGACGCGGTCATGATCAACGGTGCGGCAAAGGAGCGTGACCTTGCCACCGACACGGTTGTATTTGAGGGCGTTCGAGACCAGTTGGTTGAGAACTTGGAGCAGTGCGTGCCGGTCGCCTGAAACCTGACAGCAGTCGCAGAAATTGCTGCAGTTCAGCGGCGACTTCACGAAGCGGGCGGCGACGGCATTCGCCGCCAGGCAATCCTCGAGCACTTCGGCCGGAACCAGCGGCTCGATCTGCAGGTCGAGTTCGCCGGACTCGATCCCTNNCATGCCGCTCATCTGCGCCAGCAGGCTGGCGCCCGCCTGCTGAATTTCGTCAGCGCCGGTGCGAATGCCCTCAGGCAGGCCGGGTTGCATGCTGATGAGCTGGGCATGACCCAGAATGGCGTTGAGCGGAGTGCGCAATTCATGACTCATGCTCGACAGGAACAGCGACTTCGCGCGGTTGGCGGCTTCGGCCGCATCCCTGGCCTTGACGAGCGCCTCCTGCGTCTGCCTGCGCAAGGAGATGTCCCGGTCGATGCCGCGGTAGCCGCAAAAGTTGCCGTCGGCGTCGAAAATCGGCACGCCGCTGGTTTCCAGCACGATCTCGCGCCCGTCCTTGTGCAGATTGACGTTCTCGAGATGGGAAAAAGGGCGACGGTTGGCCACGATATCGCGGAAGGTCCAGCCGACGTGCTTTGCCTCCGCCGGCGGCATGAAATCGAAGGGCCGTTTGCCAATGATTTCCTCGGGCGCGTAGCCGAGCAGATCCATGACCTTGTCGTTGCTGAAGGTGTAGATCCCCTCGGGATCCACTTCCCAGAACCAGTCGGATGTCGATTCCACCATGCTGCGAAAACGCGCCTCGCTTTGTTGCAGTGCGCGGGCTGTCGCCTCGCTGTCGAGATCGTGACGCAGGCTGCGGGCAAAGCGGGAGAGGATAGGGGCGAACAGGTGGCGGAACTGCGCAGCCTGCGGCGGGGACTGGTGAAAAAACAGCAGGAGGTGGCCCAGTTCCGGCAGCGCGAGGGCCAGCGTGTGGCGCAAGTCCTGATCGCCGGGGAATCCCGTTGGCGTCGGTTCGCCATCTTCCCCCGCCAGCCGGTCAATCGGCCAGTCCATGGTTTTTCCTTCCAGTGCGCTCAGGGCCGGGTTGCCGATGGCAGCGTAAACCTCCGCCGAGAGGGTCGTGCTGTCGAGCGCCGGCCTGGGGTGCAGCAATACAGCACCGCAGGCGCTGCCGGTGTGGAACAACAGGCGTTGCAGGACCGCGATGGCAAGCGGGTGTGGACGCGTTTCGCCCGCCATGGCCATCGCCAGGTCATAAAGGACTGGAACATGCGGGTCGCGGCTCAAGTCCATGGCAATGCAAGGATGTCGGTGTCATGACGCCGCTGACGCCATTCGCACAGGCCTGCCGCATTCGCTTCGGCCGCGACGGATTCGTGCTCAGTCCGGATGGCCGGAATCATGCGTCCCTGCTGGCCCCGTGGGCCAATTTATCGATCACACTAAACAGCATGGGGATGTCGATTGGTTTGGTGATATAGGCATCAAAACCCGCCTTGAGGCCGCGCTTCTCGTCGCCTTTCATGGCGTTTGCGGTGACTGCAACGACCGGTACGGCGGCAGTGGCCGAGTCCGTCTTCAGAATCTGCAACGCGGTGTAGCCGTCCATGCCGGGCAGGTTGATGTCCATCATGACCAGGGCGGGCGGCTCGACCCGCGCCAGCTGGATGCCGATTTCCGCCGTATGCGCTGTCCGTAGCTGCAGATTATCGCGCGCCGTAAATATCCGCTGCATCAGATGCAGGTTCATCGGGTTGTCCTCGATATAGAGCACGTAGGCGCGTGCGGCAAGTGCGGTGTCGGTATCGGAGGCAGGAGATTCGTCCACGGCGCACACTGCCGCGGTCGTGGCCGGCAGGGTCACCCAGAAGGTGCTGCCCCGGCCTTCCGCACTCTCGAAACCGATGCTGCCGCCCATGGCCTCGACGATGCTGCGGGTGATCACCAGGCCGATGCCGCTGCCTTCCACCTGACCACGTTCCGCGCCGAGCCGGTCGAATGCACTGAACATGCGGACCTGCTTCTCGGCCGGAATGCCGGGACCGTTGTCGGTGATGGCGATGCGCGTCGCGCCATGCTCGGTATGGCAGGCGATATGTACCGCGCCGGCAGGGCGGTTGTACTTGATCGCGTTGGAGAGCAGATTGATCAACACCTGTTGCAGGCGGGTGCTGTCGGCCATCACCATGGTGTCCTTGCCGCTGCCGCCGGCATCGATCAGCCGGATGCCACGATCGCGTGCGATCGGCGTGACCATGGCCAGGCTGTCTGCCACCACGGCCTTCACGCTGACCGGGGCAGGGAACAGGTCCAGCTTGCCCGCCTCGATGCGGGCAAGATCGATCAGATCGTTGACCAGCGACAGCAGATGCTGGCCGGCGCGTTCGATCTCGCGGGCGTATTCCTTGCCGTGTGACGGTAGCGCGGGATCCATGCTGAACAGTTGGGCGAAACCGAGGATGGAATTGAGCGGCGTGCGCAGTTCGTGGCTCATGCTCGCCAGAAATTCGCTCTTGGCACGACTGGCGGCTTCGGCGGCTTCCTTGGCCCGCAGCATGGCATGCTCCGCCTGCTTGAGCTCAGTCACATCCTGTACCGTTCCGGTCAGTTGCAACAGTTCGCCATTCGCGCCCACCCTCGCGTGCGCGAGTTCGCGGACGTAGCGCACCTCGCCGTCCGGCCGCACGATACGGTGTACCACGTCGTGCACGCCGCTTTCGGCGGCGCGCCGTTCGCTGGCGAGGATGAGTTCTGCATCGTCGGGATGGACGGCGCGCTCGAAGGTCTCGACACTGGGCGTGAAGTGCGCCGGATCGAGGCCGAATATGTGATAGATCTCGTCGGACCATTGCAGTGCGCCAGTGGTCTTGTCGGCGGACCAGTAGCCGAGCTTGGCGAGGCTCTGCGCCTCCTCCAGCCGCTTGCGGCTTTCCTCCAGCGCCATCTCCGTATGCTTGCGCTCGGTGATGTCTTGAATCATCCCCGTTAACGCCAAGGGCGTGCCAGCGGCATCGCGCTCGGCGTAACCCTCGAGGTGCACCCAGCGCACGCTGCCGTCGGGCCACAAGATGCGGTGATCGATCCGCTCCGGTCCGCCGTTCTCGAGTATGCGCTGTGCTGCCTGCCGCAGCTTGTCGACGTCTTCCGGATACGTGAGCTCAGCATAATAGGCCGGCAGGGTAGGGCGGTAATCGTGAAGGCTGCGATTGAACAGGGAATAGACCTCTTTCGACCAGGAGATATCTCCCGAGGCGAGATCGACCGTCCAGTTTCCGAGCCGCGCGAGGCGCTGTGATTCCTCGAGTGCCACTTCGGCAAGCTTGCGTTCGGTAATGTCCTGCACCACGCCCAGCATGTGCAAAGGGCTGCCGGCCGCATCGCGCACTACATCGCCCCGCTCGATCAGCCAGCGTACCGTGCCATCCGGCCACACCACGCGGTGCTCGATATTGTACTCAGCACCTTGTTCGACACAGGCCTTGACGGCATCGGCTACCTGCTGCCGGTCGTCCGGATGCACGGCGGCGAGAAAGTTCTCGTAGGTGGTTTCAAGCGTGCCTTCGCGATGACCGAACAGCGGGGCGATGCGATCGGACCAGTAGAGGTCCCCGGTCTCGATGTTCCAGTCCCAGGTCCCGATGTTGGCGTAGACCTGACTCCGGGTGAGACGCTGCTCGGCTTCCTTGACGTGGGTAATGTCGGTACGTATGGAAATGTATTGGTAGGGCCGCCCCTCGTCGTCGAGGAAGGGGACGATGGTGGTTTCCACCCAATAGAAGCTGCCGTCCTTGCGGCGATTGCAGAGTTCGCCGTGCCAGATCAGGCCGCGCGAGATGGTCTGCCAGAGGTCGGCATACAGTTCGGCGGGGTGCATGCCCGATTTGACGATGCGGCGTATTTTTCCCACCAGTTCGTGGCGGCTGTATCCGCTCGCCTCGCAAAATCTGTCGTTGGCGTACAGGATGTTGCCGGCGGCATCGGCGATGCTGACGATCGCATGCGCATCGAGCGCATGCTGCTGACGCTCGCGTTCGTAGAGGGTCGTGCGCAGGATATCGACCTGTTCTTTGGTCTGCCGGTAGCGCTTCGCGCACAGGGAGGCCACTGCCGCCAATTGACGCGCGTCCACCGGCNNCGCCCTGGGCGAGAGCGAGATACTGCGGACTGGCAGCGGATTCGTCCGAGAGGTAGACAATAGGAATGAGATCATGCCGGCCGTCGCCACGCAGGATGGCCGCCAGCTCGGGTCCGCTGCATTGCGGCATGTCCATGTCGAGCAGCAGAAGTTCGGCAGAAAAGCTGCCCAGCAGGTCGGGCACCTCGAGTGGGTTGTCCGTCTCGCGCACCTCCATGCCGGCTTCGCGCAGGATCAGCGATTGCGCGGCGAGCTGGTCGGGATCGTCATCAACCAGCAGCACCCGGTAGGATTGGGTCGATGCGAGCTTCTCCGAGCCGGCCAGACTGCGAAGCAGGGCTTCGCGAGTGACCGGTATGCTCAGATAGCGGGTAGCGCCGGCACGGTAGGCAGCGAGCTTGGATTCGATGTCCTGTCGTGACGACAGGAAAATGAGGGGCGCGTCCGGAAACCGTAGCGCCTTCATCTCGGCGACCGGTTTTACTGCTGCGCTGTCGTTGCCGAATGAGTCCAGGTCCACGATCAGCGCCACCGGGCTGCCCCCATCACCGAAGATTTCAGCGCAATCTGCCAGATGGTTGACCACGGCCACCCGATACCCGCCGTCTTCAAGCACCGTGCGCAGCCAGAGCGTGCGCTCGGCATCGGTACCGAGTACAGCGATCTGGAGAGGCAGGCGAGCCTCCGTCGACGGTACGAAACCGTAAACCGGATTGTCCGCGGCCGCTGCGAGCCGGGCCAGCGCCTTGTGCAACGCGAAGAGCCTGGGTTCGTCCACCCGTCCCTCAGCTGGCAGACTGGCCGCCACGGTTTCCAGTTTGCGCGCGGCAGCCGAAACTTCCATCAGGCGATGCACGCCAGCCGCGCCGACCAGACTATGCGTGGCATGCTCCAGCAGCTTGCCTGCACCTTTCTCGCCCTGCGCGATCTTCACCAGAAACTGCTCCAGCATGTCGATGCGTGCGGGCAGCATGGTGATGAATTCGTTGCGCAGGCGAGTGAGGGTGGCCTCGATCGAAGTGGGCATGAGGGACAGGAAGGGGATGGAACTTAACGCACGGACTGCCGAAGAGTGTGCTCGACGATATGCTTAAGCACCCCGAGCGGGATGGGCTTGGAATAGACCGGAATGTCAGCCGGCAGGCCGCCATGCGCTTCGATTTCCGTTGCGGCCAGCGCGGTCACCACAATGATTGCGGGAACGCTTATCTCCGTATTCTGCGTCAGCCGCCGGATCATCTCGAAACCGTCCATTCCCGGCATGGAAAGATCGGCAATCACCAGTTCCGGGGCGTACTTGCCCACCTTGAGCAGTCCGTCGAAACCGTCCTCGGCCAGGTAAAGCCTCACCGGCAGTTTCCATTCGGCGAATTTCATCCGGTACATCTCGCGTTGTACGGGTTCGTCCTCGACGATGAGCACGCTGTGCGTGTGTTCGGGCCGCCCTTTCGCGGCAGACGGACGCTGTCCGGCCAGCATGGCATCGACTGCCTCGCTTGGTATCCGGCGGTGCCCACCCGCGGTTTTCCAGGCCGACAGGACGCCCGACTCGACCCATAGCTGGATGGTCGTGATCGACACGCCGATTTTGCGTGCAGCCTCGCGGGTTGTGTAGAAATTGTAGGTTGCTTGATCGGGCATGGTGGGTTTCATTTTTAACACTTAAGGACACCTTGGTCGATCCCCGGTGTGGATTTGTGATTTAAAAACAACATACTCCCAAAAACCCAGATTAATATATTTATCGTTTTTTTTATTTTTAATATATTTTGCCGTTATGCATCGGGTGGGCGCTTCATTTGCATGCAGGCCGCCCCTTCGAGCACGACTTTAAAGGTTGGCTTTCCACACGCAAATCGAACTTATCAGGGAGAGGTACAAGCAATGCGCACCAACTTGCCGGTCACCAATGTCGAATACATCCTGAAGGACACCGAAACGGTGGTGTCGAAGACGGACCTCCACGGCAACATTACCTACGTCAACCAGGACTTCGTCAACATCAGCGGGTTCAGCGAGGAAGAACTGCTCGGCGCGCCGCAGAACATCGTGCGCCACCCCGACATGCCGGTCGAAGCCTTTGCGGATTTCTGGCATACCATCCGGAGCGGCAAGGCATGGACCGGCCTGGTGAAGAACCGCTGCAAGAATGGCGACCATTACTGGGTCGAGGCCAACGCTGCGCCCCTCATCGAAAACGGCCAGGTCATCGGCTACACATCGATCCGCACCAAACCAAGCCGGGATGCAGTCCAGGCCGCCGAGGCCGCTTACCGCGCCGTCAAGGCCGGCGACACGTCCCTGAAAATCCAGGAAGGCAACGCGGTGCGGCCGTCGTTGCTCGACCGCTGCTGCATGAACGCGCTGGATGACCTGTCGCTGAAATCCATTCTGGTGATGGCAACGGTATCGATGGTCGTCCTGTTCGGTTTCATCGCCGCCATCGGCTGGATACTCGCCGTCGAAACCAGCCATGCACTGGCCCCTTGGCTCGAAGTAGCCGCCGCCGTCGGCATCCCCCTGGCCATCGTGTTCGGCATCATGTGCCATCGCCTCGTCGTCGTCCCGCTCGACCGCACGCGCATCGACATCGACCGCATGAGTTCCGGCGACCTCACCGGACGCATCCACGCCAGCGGTACCGGCGAAGTCCAGCGCATGATGCAGGCACTGCGCATCCTGCAGATCAACATCAAGCTGCTGGTTGGCCAAATCAAACAGGGCACCGAAATCGTCAACGCCGGCGCCGGCGAGATCGCCTCCGGGAACGCCGACCTGTCCTCGCGGACCGAATCGCAGGCTTCCTCGCTCGAAGAGACTGCCAGCTCCATGGAAGAGCTGACCAGCACTGTCAGGCAGAACGCCGAGAATGCACACCAGGCCAACCAGCTCGTCGTCTCGACCGCTGAGGTCGCAGTCAAGGGCGGTGAAGTCGTCCATCAGGTCGTCGACACCATGGCCTCGATCAAGGACAGTTCGAAGAAGATCGCCGACATCATCGGCGTCATCGACGGCATTGCCTTTCAGACCAACATCCTCGCGCTGAACGCCGCGGTCGAGGCCGCGCGTGCCGGCGAACAAGGCCGCGGCTTCGCCGTGGTCGCCTCCGAAGTCAGGAACCTTGCCCAGCGCTCGGCCGGTGCAGCCAAGGAAATCAAGGCCCTGATCGAGGATTCGGTGGGCAAGGTCGACGCCGGCAGCGAACTGGCGGACGAAGCAGGCGTCGCCATGAACGAGATCGTCACCTCGGTCAAGCGCGTCGCCGCCATCATGAGCGAGATCGCTTCCGCAAGCCAGGAACAAAGCGCCGGCATCGAGCAGGTCAACCAGGCAGTCGGGCAGATGGACGAGATCACCCAGCAGAACGCCGCACTGGTGGAAGAAGCCGCCGCGGCTTCCGAGAGCATGCAGGTGCAGGCGCAGAAACTGGCCGATCTGGTCGAAGTCTTCCGCCTGGTGCAGGGCGGGGCGGTGCAACGACCGGCCCACAATGCGCGCGTTGCGCTCCTGCCGAAGGCAAAACGGCCCTTGACTGCCTTGCCCGCAAGGATGGCTAGCTGATCACACCTGCATAACAGGGTGAGATCAAGACAATGCCGTCCCATACGGCATTCTTTGTGAGTGCGCACCCGGATCATTAAAAGTGACCCGCCAGGACTCAGAGAGCCATCTTCATTCATGGGCATCTACGCTACGGCCTCCGTCACTTATTAAAGTAAATTGGCAAACCATGAAATTAACATATTGATAATATAAGTTATTCGTTGACACGACATTCCGGGTTCCTTCGTCACGTTCAAACGCCTGTGCAAACTGCCAACACCGACTCAAATCAATCCAAGCTCAGGTAAAAACCTTTTCTCATCCTCCTGAGCCCCAGGGCAACCCCTGTTAATTTTGCCTGGCAGCGTGAGACATGAGCCAGCCGCCGACCACATTATTTCCAGTGTCATTCGCACCCGGAACCTCGACCGCCGAATCTTTGATTATCGAGCAGGCCGAACGATGGGCCCAAAACGGGACGCTTTTTCGGGGTCGGAAATAGGGCGTTTCAAGACCGGCACGAATTGCCGGTTCCCGTTATTGACTTCGCATAATGTATATTAGCGGTTTCTGATATGCCGCTCTTTGGAGTAACGCGCTAACTCAAGCCTGCTGCGGGTTCCGCAGCATCCAGACTAGTTATGTCCATGTCCCTCGTTAAACCTGGGGAGGGATATGATCAAGTTCACTGTACTGAGTACGAAGGGCGGGGTCGGTAAGACCACATTAGCAGCAAATCTTGGCGCACTCATGGCGGACATGGGGCTGAGAGTCCTGCTTGTCGACGCTGATGTGCAGCCAGCGCTATCGAAATATTACCGTATTAAGCGCGAATCCCCGTTTGGCCTAACAAAAGTCATCACCACCGGATATGTCACTGAGGATTGCATCTCTCAGACGGTAATCGATGGGCTCGATGTAATCCGGTCGGACGATCCAGATGGCAGTCTCCAAACCTGGCTCCTGCATCGGATTGATCGCGGCGAACGACTTGGCAATGCCCTGAATTCCCCCGCCGTATCCGAAGACTATTACGACTGTGTCTTAATCGACACGCAGGGAACCGTGGGCCCACTGCAGGACACTGCCGCACTCGCCGCCACGCAGATCATTTCCCCAATCAAGCCGGAAATCCTGTCGGCACGTGAGTTCAAAACGGGAACGATGGAACTGCTGGCGCGGCTTGAGCCATCACCAAACTCGAAATACAGGGTAGGGCCGGTCAAAGCAGTCATTTCGATGCAGGACCGGACTGCTGACGCGAGAATCATCGCGGAGTCGATCAGACAGGACTTCATCAAGCTGGGCGGACGGGTCACAGTCCTCGATACGGTAGTCCCAGACGCCAAGTCTTACAAGGAATCGGCCACCCTGTGTATCCCTGCGCACCGACATGAGCCGTCGCGCAAGGGCACGATGCCATCTGCCTATGAAACCATGCACGCACTCCTCTGGGAGTTGGTGCCGAGCCTTGCAGGGCATTACGCCGGATCGGAGGCAGCACAAGACCAAAGCCGTGACGGAGCTGAAGCATGATGGCGGGCGGAAAGAAAAAGCCACCACTCATGAACATTCCGAGTTCGATCAAGATGGTGGACTTGGCTGCCAAGCATGGGTTTACCCCAAAGTCCGATTCTGAAAAGCGGTCGGTACGGGAGCGCCTGAAGCTGGAAGTGTCCAACAGCCTGAACGTGCCGGCGCCAAACAGCGGGAGCGACCTCAAGCATGACACTGAAGTGGATGACTCGTGGGCGAGTCTTCCCGTAACCGCTGTCCACTTCTATGAGCGAAATCCCCGCAAGGCGAACAACGAAGCCTACGCTGAGCTGAAGGAGAGCATCCGGGTCAACGGAATCCTTCAACCCTTGACTGTCACCAAGCGGCCGGGAGAAACCCATTACATTCTGTACGCGGGTGGAAACACCCGCCTGCAGGCCATCCGGGAGTTATGGGAGGAAACAGGGGATCAAAAGCTCCGCGAAACCCGCGTCATCATCAAAGCCTGGCGCGGTGAAGCATCCGTTCTGCTTGCCCACATGGCCGAAAACACCCAGCGCAACGATATGACCTTCTGGGATCGTGCCAACGGGACGCTGGAAATCAAGCGTCAGATCGAGGATGAACGCGGGGCGGCATTGACCTTCAGGGAGTTTGAAGCCGAGATCAAGAAATTCGGTCTTCAGACTGATCTGCGCACACTCAGCATGTACCGATTCGCAGTCGAAAAGATTGCCGATGTTGGCCCGTGGCTATCCGGTTTATCCGTGCGAACCATCCAGCCACGGCTGAACCTGTTGTTGAAGCTGGCCAATCATCACGATATCGAGGAAAGCGCTTTCTACGCCGAGGTGGTCACGCCAACCGCAAAGGCCATAGCCGGCATGGTTTCGGAAGATGCCCATGCATTTAGCGCAGACCTATTTCTTGGTCGATGCGAAGCCAGCATGTCTGTCAGGCTGGAAGTGAACGAGCGGGACATCGGCAAGATGCTCACTGCCATGGAGCGCTTTCCCGACATGACTCTGGAAGGTTTGCAGCGGATATGCAAGCCCCAGCGCCCGGTCGAACCTTCTGTCGGCGGCACCCAGACTCAATCCACAGCAGAGTCTGGCGGCCAGGTACAGGGGAAATCGTCAGANNTTCCGGCCGCTACAGAACCCGGTGAACGCAGCCAAAAAGCGAGTTCACCGGCTCCCCATTCCACAGTCAGTCTCCCCCCAATCTCAACTGAGAGTGGAGGGCCTGACCGGTTGATGACCTTGATTCAGCAAGTGCTTGTCTCCGCTGGCCTTGGCTCCTGCTATGAGCCTGCACCCGGCATGCCCATGGGGTATTACATGGGATTCCCCAAGGATGGCCCGCTTGATTTGAAAGAGAACGCGCAAAGCCGCCAGGCTGCCTGGTGGGTGCTTGCGATGGCAAGCGGGCAGTTTGAAGCGGACGTGTGCCGGTCTGGCCTTGACGACCCCAATGAGTGGCGCACCTTGATCCTGGAAGAAGGTAGCCAGGAAACGCTGGGGGGCCTGGAGCTCGCCATCCAGCACAACATTGGTGGCCAAGGTGAGTTTCTGCCGATTCCATGGCTGCTGAACCCGGACAACCCTATTGCGGGCGTGTGCCTTGAGTTGCTCTCGGTTATTCGTGGAGGCGCTCGATCATGATGATGGTTCGCGTCACCGACAATACGCTGAGAGCCTCGCTGCTTATGCACTTGATCGAGCAGCTTGAGCGTGGCGACCTTGCCGTACTGCTGGAAAAGGGGGCTTGTCCGCGGTCCATGGATCGGTTGCGCGGTCTCGCCATCAATGAAATTCTGCACCTGGCCTCATCAGGCCATCCCGACATCCATTTCTCGATCGATGAGGGCGGTTTCGAACTCGGAATCGAAACCCTGTTTCGGCGCAAGCAGGAAACCGAGCATCTGGTGTATTNNAGTGTCATCCAGACCTACCGCAAGCTCCTCAAGAATGACCGCAAAACCGGCCGTGTCGCGTTACCAGATGAAAGCGTCCGAGATCTGATCCACCAATGCTGGTTCGGGATGAATGAGGAATACCCCGAGATCACCACTCTCCGCGAAAAACTCATTCTTCTGCATGGGTTTTTCAGCAGCCATTCCCTCGACGGGCTGTACGCCACCGTCAATGAGTTCAGCTAACCCAAAAGGAAGCACCATGGCCAGAAACAAAACCCGTGCCACTCCTCCGGACTGTCTGCCAATGAATCCATCGACAGACGATCAGGCCGTCTACAACACGATCAGCCCAGCAATGTTGCTGGACATATTCGATGAGCCGATTGTGTTCCAGCGTGCCTATGTGGGTCTGACAGGCAGCGCAGTGGCGGCACTGTTCCTGTCATATGCGATCTACACGACAGAACGCCTTCCGAAAGACGCGGAAGGCTGGTTCAGAAAGACCGGGGATCAATGGAAGGCTGAAACGGGGCTGACCCGCTTCGAGCAGCAAACAGCTCGCCGCATCCTGCGTGAGCTGGATGTTCTGATTGAGCGGCGGGCTGGCTTGCCGGCCGAGCTTTGGTTCAAGATTCGAGTGGATCGCATTCTTGAGTTGCTATCGGATCAGGCAGAAGCCAAGTGGGGGCAGGTCATCTAGGACCAGAAGATGCCCCACGCATACGCCATAGCCGCAGAATCGAGCCGGGTGAACGAAAACCTGGCCCAAGGGGTGAAAGACCTCCTGTCGGCGCTTGGTAACCGCTACGTGGCGTATTACCCCTCCCTCGCCGAATTGACGGGTTCTCCCAAAGCCGCCCTGATGCTTGGACACGCGATGTTCATGACCCGTGTGGTCCTGGACAAGCAGCCCAATCGCGGAGGGTGGTTCTGGAAGACTTCGAAGGAATGGAAGCAGGTCGCCGGATTGAGCGTCCGGGAGATTGAAACATCTCGGAAAGTGCTTCTGAAAGACGGCATCTTGCAGGAATCGAGACGCGGCATGCCAGCCAAACTCTGGTTCAGGGTTGATCTTGACCGTCTGGCTTTGAAGCTGTGCCAGTATGCCAATACCACCTACCGTCCCTGGTCATGGGAAGACCGGGTGCTGAAAACGCTGCTCGGTAAACCGGTGATGTTCTACGCCCCTTTTGCGTGGACGGCGGACAGCGCCTTGGCGGGTCTCTACATGTCCAGCCTGTTCAATCGGCTGCGGCAGACATTATCCCGGAACGAAGTTGACGAGGAAGGCTGGTTCAGCAGCCCAACCAGCCAATCACTGATCCATCTCCATTTTGGCCGTCGCATGTTGATGAATGCCCGAGCCAAACTGATCGAGTCCGGCATGATGGAAGAGGTGCGGGAAAGCCGTATGCAATCCCAGTTGTTGTCACGCATTATGTTGACAACACTGCCGGCAAAAATCAGCCTGGAAGCCAATGAATTCCACAGTTTGTCGGAATCCAACAAACTGGATTGTCGGAATCCGACAAACAAGAGTTGCTCAAAACGCGTAACAAGAGTTGCCGGAACCGTAAATCAAGAGTTGCCGGAACCGCAAGACAACAGTTCACCTTTCCGCGAAACAAGTTCTGCGGAAACAGCAACTCACTCTAATAAGGAAATAAATACTCCATACCACCCCCTCCATAACAGCCTGGAGGGGGTGGGCGTATTCGATTTCCCCAAAACCATCCGAACTGCGCCAGCAAGTGCTGATCTGGAAAACCTGATCTATCCGGACAAGCTGCTTCCCGGCGAGAAACAGACCGCACGGCAGATTCTGCACGGCAGCCCCAATCCTCAAATCATCCTCGACGAGCTGGCAGGCCAGATGCAGGACGGCCACGTCAAGAACGCAATCGGCTACCTGCGAACCCTGAAAACTAGACAACAGGCAGGGACATTTGAACCTGAGTATGCCCATCGGGTTGCAGCAGATCGAAAGCGTCGGCAGGAAATACTGGAACAGCGAAAGCGCCTGATCGAGGAGCCACAAACACAGGTTGCGACAAACCGGGATTCCGCCCGGATCAAGCTGACCGAACTGCGCCAGAGCATTTGGGGAAAGGAATGACCAGAGCCACGGCCACAGGAAGTGTGGGTGTTGGCAGTGCCAACAGACTCAGCCAGCCGGAAGGTGGCGCAGCAGGAAGTGGTTTCTGTTGGCAGTGC
>DONB01000171.1 GCA_003510325.1 Thiobacillus sp.
CAGGATGCGCTTGTCGCCGTCCTTGATTTCGGGAAGATAGCGCTGCGCCATGATGGCGCGGGAGCCGTGTCGGGTCAGCATTTCCAGGATGGCGTTGCGGTTGGGGTCGGTGGTTGTCAGGCGGAAGATGCCGGCGCCGCCCATTTCGGTGAGCGGCTTGACGATGATGTCGAGATGTTCGGCGAGGAAGTTTCCGATTCCCTGTGCGTCGGCGGAAACCAGTGTCGGCGCGACGAAAGCCGGGAAATTGAGGATCGCCAGCTTCTCGTTGAAGTCGCGCAGGGCGGCTGGCCGGTTCAGCACGCGCGCGCCGTTGGTCTCGGCAATGCCCAGCAGGTGCGTGGCGAGCAGGTAGTCGGTGTCGACCGGCGGGTCGGTGCGCATGATCACGGCGTCGAAATCACGCAGCGCTTCCGTCCCGGTGTCGGTGATGCGATACCAGTCGTCGTCGNNGAGTCGTCGGGGCGGACGTCGAGCGCAGCGCAGGCAGCCTGCACGATCCCCGCCTGCACCTGCAGCTGGCGCGCCTCGACGGCGAACACCGCATGACCACGCATCGCTGCCGCGCGCATCATCGCCACCGAACTGTCCTTGTAGGCCTTGAGGTTCGCGAGCGGATCGACGACGAACAGCAGCTTCATGCGGCTGCAGTCTCGGTCTCGATCTCTGTCTCGCTGAGCGCTTCGTCGAGTTCGATGCTGGCCGCCAGCATCGCCAGCCGCGCGATTACGCCATAGGCGTAGAAGCGGTTGGGGCTGGCATCGGGGTTGGCGCTGCGGTCGGGCATCACGCAGGTGTCGTCGAACGCCAGCGGCACAAAGTGCATGCCGGGGCTGTTGAGGTTTTCGTCCGAGCCGCGTCCGGTGTGCACGCGGTAGAAACCGCCGACGACGAAGTTGTCGAGCATGTAGACCACCGGCTCGGCGACCGCGCCGTTGATGCTTTCGAAGGTGTAGACGCCTTCCTGGATCAGGACCTCGGTGAACTCGAGCCCTTCCTTGCCGACCGCCATCTTGTTGCGCTGCTTGCGGTTGAGTTCGCGCACGTCGTCCGGCGACTTCACTGTCATGATGCCCATGCCGTAGGTGCCGGCATCGGCCTTGACGATGACGAAGGGCGGCTGGTCGATGCCGTATTCGTCGTACTTGGCGCGGATCTTCTTCAGCATGGCGTCGACTTTTTCGGCCAGGCAGTCTTCGCCCTGGCGTGCCTGGAAGTCGATCCTGCCGCACTGGTCGAAGTAGGGGTCGATCAGCCAGGGATCGATGCCGACCAGCTGGGCGAATTCGTCGGCGACATGCTGGTAGGCGGAAAAGTGGCGCGACTTGCGGCGCGTGGCCCAGCCCGCGTGCAGCGGCGGCATGATGTTCTGCTCGATGCCCTTGAGGATGTCCGGCACGCCGGCCGAGAGGTCGTTGTTGAGCAACACCGCACAGGGGTCGAAGCCTTCCAGGCCGATGCGATCGCCGGTGCGTACCAGCGGCTCCAGCGTGATGCGTCCGCCTGCCGGCAGTTCCAGCGTGGTCGGCTCGGTGATCTCGGGAATCAGCGTGCCGATGCGGACGATGAGCCCGGTCTGGCGCAGGATATGCGCGAGCACCGCGACGTTCTGCAGATAGAAGGTGTTGCGGGTATGGCTCTCGGGAATCAGCAGCAAACGCTGGGCGTAGGGGCAGATTTTTTCCACCGCCCCCATTGCCGCATGGATACTCAGCGACATGAACGCCGGGTTGAGGTTGTTGAAGCCGCCGGGGAACAGATTGGTATCCACCGGCGCCAGCTTGAAGCCCGCATTGCGGATATCCACCGAGGTGTAGAACGGCGCCGCCTGGTCCTTCCACTGCTGGCGGAACCAGTGCTCGATGGTCGGCTGCGCGTCGAGCAGGCGTTTTTCCAGTTCCAGCAGCGGGCCGGTCAGTGCGGTGGTGAGGTAAGGGACCATAAAATAGGCGGACTCCAAGAATGTTTTTATTTTAGGCCAAGCCGGATGTTTGACATCGTTTTATATCAGCCCGAAATCCCGCCCAATACCGGCAACCTCATCCGCCTCGCGGCCAACACCGGCTGCCGGTTGCACCTGGTCGAGCCGCTCGGCTTCGACCTGTCCGACAAGCAGGTGGCGCGGGCCGGCCTGGACTATCACGACATGGCCTGCGTGCGGGTGCATCAGGATTGGGAGGCGGTGCAGGCGGCATTGCCGGATCGGCGCTGGTTTGCCCTCACCACCAAGGGCAGCCGCAGCTATGCCTCGGTGGAATTCCAGCCTGACGACGTGCTGCTGTTCGGCCCCGAGTCGCGCGGCCTGCCGCCCGAGGTGCTGACGCCGTTCGACGCCGAGCATCGCCTGCGCTTGCCGATGCTGCCCGGTTCGCGCAGCATGAATCT
The DNA here is from genome assembly GCA_003510325.1 of Thiobacillus sp. Classification (GTDB taxonomy): domain Bacteria; phylum Pseudomonadota; class Gammaproteobacteria; order Burkholderiales; family Thiobacillaceae; genus Thiobacillus. The sequence goes on from DONB01000171.1 coordinate 2,386, forward strand.
GTCGAATGCGGTAAGCGTGGTCGTGTTCGAAGCCTGGCGGCAGAACGGCTTTGCGGGAGGAGCGTAAATGAGCGGACTCGAATGGCTGGAAGCGCTGAGTTATATCGTCACCATCGTCGGCCTGCCGCTGGCGATCGGCGTCTACGTTCATGACCGCCGCCGCGAACAGCAGACCGACGAAGAGGAGATCTTCCTGCGGCTGTCGGACGAATACGCCGACTTCATGCGGCTGGTGATCGAGAATGCCGACCTGCATTTGCTCTCGCCGACGGCGAAGGGCGCGCTCAGCGAGGATCAGCAGGAGCGCAAGCACGCGCTATTTGCCATCCTCGTCGCCCTTTTCGAGCGTGCCTACGTGCTGGTGTACGAGGACGACATGAGCCGGCAGCAGGCGCGCCTGTGGCAGTCGTGGGAGGACTATATGCACGAGTGGTGCGCGCGCGAGGATTTCCGGGCGGCGCTGCCGCCCTTGTTGCATGGCGAAGACTCCGGATTCGTGGCCACTATCGAGCGCATCGCGGCATCGGCGGCGCGCGACACGACCGCGGGCTGACCCGAAAGCGGCGCCCGCCGCGAACGCGGACCCGGCAAGCGCTCGCACTTCGCATCTCGTCCCGCGCCCTTTCTTTTTTTCGCGGCCAGGGCTTAAGCTTCTTCGCGGATAGTCGATAAGACTATCTGAATATTATTCTATTCATGTTATGTTTGGATCATCTCGCGGATGGACAGGTCGTGCGCGAGAGACGCTGCAGGACCGTTGCGTTGGCGCAGCGTACCACCCGCATCAACCCAAGCCAGCGCTGCGGCGCAGGCACGACAGCCCCCCGGAAAAGGAAGAGAGCATGCGGATCAATTTGCCGGTGACAGGCAATGAATACGAACTGGATGACCAGGCCACGCTGGTGTCGAAGACGGACGTCAAGGGGCGGATCGCCTACGCGAATCCTGCGTTCGTCGAGGTCAGCGGCTACGCCGAAGCCGAATTGCTCGGCCATCCACACAACATCGTGCGACATCCCGACATGCCGGAAGCGGCCTTTGCGGATATGTGGGCGACGCTGAAGGACGGGCTGCCGTGGACCGGCGTCGTGAAGAACCGACGCAAGAACGGCGATTATTACTGGGCGCTGGCGAACGTCACTCCGGTGCGTGAAAACGGTGTGACCAGCGGCTATCTGTCGGTGCGCAGCAAGCCGTCGCGCCAGCAGATCACCGAGGCCGAGCGCGTCTACCGGGGGCTCGGCGAAAACGGCGGACGTCGCTGGGTGTTGCGGCGCGGCGCGGCGGTGCGGACCGGCCTTGCCGGCTGGCTGCACTCACTCCGCAGCATTCCGGTCAATCTGCGCATCCTGCTGAGCACCGGCATCGGTGCGGCATTGATGCTGGCCGTCGGCGTGGTCGGCTGGCGGGAGACGACCGCGCTGGCCGCTGCGGCCGGCACGTCGAGCATACTGCCCGTGATGATCGCGACGGCCTGCGGGAGTGGTGCGCTGCTCACGCTGCTGTTCGGCTATTTCATTTCGCGCACGATCATGCAGCCGCTCGACCGCGCCCTCGGCGTGGCGCAGGCCATCGCCGGCGGCGACCTGTCGCACCGCTTCGAGGCGGCGGCATGGGACGAGACCGGCCAGCTGATGCGCGCGCTGCAACAGATGACCGCCAACATGGTGGCTGCGGTATCCGACATCGGCGCCAACGCCGAGAGTATCCGCGGGGCGGCCGGCGAGATCGCCGCCGGCAATCTCGACCTGTCCGGCCGTACCGAATCGCAGGCGTCGAGTCTGGAGGAAACCGCCAGCACCATGGAGGAGCTCACCGGTACGGTGAAGCAGAACGCCGAGCAAGCCGGGCACGCCAACCGGCTCGCCGCTTCCGCATCCGACATCGCCGTGCGCGGCGGACAGGTCGTGGAACAAGTGGTCGCCACCATGGCCTCGATCCAGGCAAGCTCGCGCAGGATTGCCGACATCATCGGGGTGATCGACGGCATCGCCTTCCAGACCAATATCCTGGCGCTCAATGCCGCCGTGGAGGCGGCGCGTGCGGGCGAGCAGGGCCGGGGCTTTGC
>DONB01000223.1 GCA_003510325.1 Thiobacillus sp.
AGCACGTTGGTGGCGCCCGGATTCCCCGAACCGAAGCTGCGCGGATCGGGCAGGCCCATGGCGCGGCTGACGATCACCGCAAACGACAGGGAACCCAACAGATAGGCAGCGGCAATAAACAACAGCGTGGTCATAAACAAGTCAGTAAAATGGCAAGTTTTGGGTGAGTCCGTTGGCGGACGCGCCGCGGACAATCAAGACAATGGATATTCTATTTTTGCGGGACTTTCGTCTCGAACTGATTATCGGCATATACGAGTGGGAACGCAAAGTAGCACAGCCGGTGCGGCTCGATCTCGAAATCGGCCTGCCTGACAGCAAGGCCGGCGGTACCGACGATGTGGCCGACACCATCGACTACGGCGCAGTGGCGATGCGGGTGAAGGATTACCTGCACAACGCACCGCAGCCGATCACGCTGGTCGAATCGGTGGCCGAGCATGTGGCAGCCATCGTGCGCGACGAATTCGGTGCGCCGTGGGTGAAGGTGTCGGTGACCAAGTTCGCCATCGTCCCGGGCATCAAGGAGCTCGGCATCACCATCGAGCGCGGCACGCGTTTGTGAGTCTGGAGCAGTTGGCCGCCAGCAGCATTGCCAGTGCAGCCGTCATCCTGCTGGCGGCGTATGTCATCCGCGGCATCACCGGCTTTGGCTCGGGGCTGATTGCGGTGCCGCTGCTGGCCTTGTTCCTGCCGCTGAAATTCGTGGTGCCGCTGGTGCTACTGCTGGATTTCACCGCGTCGATCGTGATTGGTGGCCTCAATTTCAAGCGCGTGAAGTGGGACGAGGTCGGGATCCTGATTCCGTTCGGCGTCGTCGGCGTGGTGCTGGGCACCAGCCTGCTGGTCAAGCTGCCGCCCGAGCCCATGCTGCTGACGCTGGCCGGATTCGTCTTTCTGTTCGCGCTTCGCAGCATATTCAACATTCACGGCGACAAGACGATTTCGCGCGGCTGGGCGGTGCCGGCCTCGCTGATCGGCGGCACCGTGGGCGGGCTGTTCGGTACCGGCGGGCCGCCGTATGTGATTTACTTGAGCCATCGCATCCGCGACAAGGGCGATTTGCGTGCGACATTTTCGGCGACGTTCTTTATCGAAGGGATCACGCGCATCGCGAGCTTTCTGGTGGCCGGCCTGCTGCTGACCGGCCCGGTGTGGATCGCTTACTTTGCCGCGCTGCCGCTGGTGCTGGGCGCTTTGTACCTGGGCGGGCGTGTGCATGTCGGCCTGACACAGCAGCAGATGACACGGCTGGTCGGCGTGCTGTTGCTGGTGTCGAGTGTATCGTTGCTGTTCAAGGCCATGAGCTATGAGTGAAACGGATTCGCTGCATTTTCAATCGGTGTCGTTCACTGGCCTCGCGCCGGGCGCGCGCCTGATCGTGCTGGGCGCGGTGCACGGCAACGAGACCTGCGGCACCCGGGCGATCCGCCGCGTGATCGGCGAGATCGAGTCCGGCGCGCTGCGCATCGCCGCTGGCCACGTCACCTTCGTTCCGGTCACCAATCCACTGGCCTACGCGCGCCACCAGCGCATGGGCGACCGCAACCTCAACCGCAATCTGGTTCCGACCGACACCCCTGCCGAGTTCGAGGACCGTATCGCCAACTGGCTGTGTCCCTTGCTGGCGCAGCACGATGCGCTGCTCGATTTGCATTCCTTCCATACCGCGGGAGAACCCTTCGTCATGCTGGGGCCGGAAGACAACCGTGGCACGCTGGAGCCGTTTGCGCGCGCGGTGGAAGAAACCGCGCTGGCGCTGAGTCTGGGCGTGCACCGCTTCGTCGACGGTTGGCTCGATACTTATGCGGCAGGTGTTGCGCGTCGTCTGGCGGCGGGGGCGTCGTCGCGCGAGGCCGATGTGCATTACGGGGTGGGCACCACCGAGTACATGCGCGCGCAGGGCGGCATCGCGCTCACGCTCGAATGCGGCCAGCACGACGATCCGGCCGCACCCGAGGTGGCGTATCTGGCGATCCACAACGCGGTGGCGCACCTGCGCCTGAGCGATGCCCCTGCCCCTGCCCCCGTGGTTAGCACCGAGGCGCTGCGTCTCTATCAGGTCGTCGACCGTGCCCATGCAGGCGACGCCTTTGCGCGCGGCTGGTCCAGCTTCGATCGGGTGCGCGCGGGCGATGTCATCGGCGCGCGCCACGACGGCACTCAGGTGTTGGCAGACTGCGATGGCCATATCGTTTTCCCCAACCCCAACGCGCTGCCGGGGCAGGAATGGTTTTACCTGGCACGGCGCAGCACGCGGGTGTGACGCACGCGGCCAGGCACTCCGATCGACATGGCGCTCGGATATGATGATCAGGGCTGATACGCAGTCGATGGAGTAACCGCTTACGCACGCATGGGACAGGAAATCAATCGCACCCGCTTCTCCGAAGCGGACTTCAAGCAGTTTTCCGCCCGGCTGGCCGAGGAGACGGCGGCGTTGCGCTCGTTGGCCAAAGCCGGCGGCTTCAGGGATGCGCGCTACGTCGCCGGATTCGAACTGGAAGCCTGGCTGCTCGACCACGCCGGGCGGCCCAGCCCGGTCAACGAAGCCTATCTGCGCACCCTGAACGATCCGCTGGTGGTGCCCGAGCTCTCCCGTTTCAACGTCGAACTGAATGCGCCACCGGTCGAAATGGGTGCGGGCGTGCTGGCCGCCATGGAGGAATCCCTGCTGACCACCTGGGACACCTGCCAGCAGGTGGCGCACGGCATGGATACGGTGCTGGCGATGATCGGGATCTTGCCGACCATCCGCGACGAGGACCTGTGTCTCGCCAACATGTCGGCGATGAACCGCTTCGATGTGCTCAATGCGCAGGTGCTGCAGCAGCGCGACGGCGCGCCCATCCGCATCGACATCGAGGGCAGCGATCACCTGCTTTTGAGCCGGCCCGACGTCATGCTGGAGGCCGCCACCACCTCGTTCCAGCTGCACCTGCAGGTGCCGTTCGACCAAGCGGGCCGCTATTACAATGCCTCCCTGGCCAGTTGCGCGCCGCTGCTGGCCGCGGCGGTCAATTCGCCGCTCTTGTTCGGCCAGCGTCTGTCGCAGGAAACTCGGGTGCCGCTGTTCGAGCAAGCGGTTGAACTGGGCGGCTATAACGGTCTGGCCGAATCCACCGTGCGGCGGGTGACGTTTGGGCGCGACTATGTGGCGCGCAGCCCGCTGGAATTGTTCGAGGAAAACCTCGAGCACTATCCGGTGCTGCTGCCGATGCCGCAGACCGAACCCGCGTCACGGTTTCCCCACCTGCGCCTGCACAACGGTGCCATATGGCGCTGGGTGCGCCCGCTGATCGGATTCGACGCGGCCGGGCAGGGGCATATGCGGCTGGAGCAGCGGGTCCTGCCCAGCGGCCCGACCGTGCTGGATATGGTGGCCAATGCCGCCGGGTATTTTGGCCTGGTGCATGCGCTGGCGAGGCAGCCGCATGCCGTTGAGTCGGATTTTCCGTTCGCTGCTGCACGTGCCAATTTCTATGCCGCTGCCCGTCATGGGCTGCAGGCCGAACTGACCTGGCTGGATGGCCGGCGCTATGTTGCGCGCGACCTTGTTCTCGATGCGGTGCTACCGCTGGCGCGGCAGGGGCTGCGTGATTTCGGCCTGCCGGACGCCGAGATCGAGCACTACCTGGGTGTTGTCGAAGCCCGGGTGCGCAGTGGCCAGACCGGCTCGGCATGGCAGCTCCAGCGGCTCGCACAGGTGGGAGGCGATGTGCATCGGATGATGGACGACTACCTGGAAAACCAGCGCTCCGGTGCGCCGGTGCACCAATGGAACCTGTGATGCTGACGCAATACGAAGTCCTGCCCCCCGGCCTGCTGGACCTGCCTGCCACAAGGCTGGGCGAGGTGCTGCCCGGGCCGGCGTTGATTCATCTGCCGGGCCGCCGCACGTCGCCGCTGTTCGTGTCGGTGCTGCTGCACGGCAACGAGGATACAGGTTGGCAGGCGGCCCAAGCGGTGCTCAAGCAATACGCAGCCACCGAGTTGCCGCGCGCGCTGTCGCTGTTCATCGGCAACGTCGATGCGGCGCGTTCCGGCTTGCGCCGTCTCGATGGCCAGCCGGACTACAACCGGGTGTGGCCGGGCAGCGAGGAAGCGCATCCGGCCGAGTTGGCGATGATGCAGCAGGTGGTCGACGTCATGCGCGCGCGCGGCGTATTCGCCAGTATCGACATCCACAACAACACCGGTCTCAATCCGCATTACGCCTGCGTCAACCGGTTGGAGCAGCATTACCTGCATCTCGCCATGCTGTTTTCGCGCACCGTTGTCTATTTCGTCCGGCCGCTTGGCGTGCAGTCGGCCGCTTTTGCCGGGTTGTGCCCGGCGGTGACGGTGGAATGCGGCAAGCCGGGCACGCCCGGAAGCGTCGACCACGCGGCCGCATTCATGGAAGCCTGCCTGCACCTGTCCGAATTTCCCGAGCATGCGGTTGCGCCGCACGATATCGATCTGTTCCATACCGTGGCAACGGTCAAGGTGCCGGAGCAGGCCAGCTTCGGCTTCAACGCGCCCGATGCAGACATCGATTTCGTGCCCGAACTGGATCATTTCAATTTCCGCGAACTGACGCACGGCGATATCTGGGGGCGGGTGCGCCAGGGCAGCCCGGTCCGCCTGCAGGCGCTGGACGAGCGCGGTGCGGACATCGGCGAGCGCCTGTTCGACCACCATGAGAACGGGATCACGCTCAGGCAACGGTTGATGCCGGCCATGCTGACGCGCGATACGCGCGTGATCCGCCAGGACTGCCTGTGCTATCTGATGGAGCGGATTCCCTACCCGTAAGCTCAGCCGCGTGGATGGTGCTGCGCATGCAGCTGCTTCATCCGCTCGCGCCCCACGTGGGTGTAGATCTGGGTGGTGGAAATGTCGCTGTGACCGAGCAGCATCTGCACGACCCGCAGATCGGCACCGTGGTTCAAGAGGTGGGTGGCGAAGGCGTGGCGCAGCGTGTGCGGCGACAGCGG
>DONB01000292.1 GCA_003510325.1 Thiobacillus sp.
GGGGTCGACGTCGTTGTACTCGCCGTGGTTCTGCCAGAACTCGGACGTCTCGGTCACCAGCGGGTCGATGGTGACGAGATACTTCAGCTTCGCCAGCGCGCCCGACACCTTGACCTTGCACGGCGCCGACGCCAGCGGGTTGAAGCCTTGGCAGACATAGCCGTTCATCATGCCGTTGTTCATGTTCTCGAACACCTGCAGGATGTCATAGGTCTTGTCCAGCTTGGGCAGCCAGTCGTAGCACCAGTTGTTGTCCGCGGTGGCGGCGTCGCCGAACCACGCCTTCATGGTGCTGACGTGGAACTTGCCGTAGTTCTGCCAGTAAGACAGTTGCCCCGGACGCAGCGGCTTGGACGCGCGCTTGTCGATGTAGGCCTGATAGTCCTGTTCCTTCTCCCCCGGCAGGGTCATGTAGCCCGGCAGCAGGTTGGACAGCAGGCCCAGATCGGTCAGCCCCTGGATGTTGGAGTGCCCGCGCAGCGCGTTCATGCCGCCGCCCGCCACGCCGATGTTGCCCAGCAGCAGCTGCACCATCGCGCCGGTGCGGATCATCTGCGAACCCTGCGAGTGCTGCGTCCAGCCGAGCGCGTACATGATGGTCATGGTCTTGTTGGACGCCGAGGTCTCGGCGATCATCTCGCATACCTTGAGGAAAGCTTCCTTCGGCGTGCCGCAGATGGTCGACACCATATCCGGCGTGTAGCGGCTGTAGTGCGCCTTCATCAGCTGGTAGACGCAACGCGGATCCTGCAGCGTGGGATCGGTTCTGGCATAACCGTCCTCGCCGATCTGATAGCCCCAGGTGGATTTGTCGTAGTTGCGCTTGTCCGGGTTGTAGCCCGAGAAGAGACCATTCTCGAAGGTGTACGCCTCGTTCACCAGGAAGCTGAAGTCGGTGTAGTTCTTCACGTATTCGTGATGAATCCTGTCGTTCGACAGCAGGTAATTGATGACCCCGCCCAGAAATGCGATGTCGGAGCCGGCGCGGATCGGTGCATAGAAATCGGATACCGCAGCCGAGCGGGTGAAGCGCGGGTCGACCACGATGAGCCGCGCCTTGCGGTGCGCCTTCGCCTCGGTCACCCACTTGAAGCCGCAGGGGTGTGCCTCGGCGGCGTTGCCCCCCATGATCAAAACCAGGTCCGTGTTCTTGATGTCAACCCAATGGTTGGTCATCGCGCCTCGGCCAAACGTCGGGGCAAGACTTGCCACCGTGGGGCCGTGTCAGACACGTGCTTGGTTGTCGAATGCGAGCAGTCCCAGGCTGCGGGCGACTTTATGCGTCAGGTAGCCGGTTTCGTTGCTGGAAGCGGACGCGGCCAGAAAACCGGTGGTGGTCCAGCGGTTCACCGTCAGTCCGTCCTGGTTCGTGGTCACGAAATTCTTGTCCCGATCGTCCTTCATCAGTTTGGCGATGCGGTCGAAGGCTTCGTTCCACGAAATACGCGTCCATTCCTTGCTGCCGGGCGCGCGATATTCCGGGGTTTGCAGGCGATTGGGGCTGTGTACGAAATCGAGCAGGCCGGCGCCCTTCGGGCACAAGGTGCCGCGATTCACCGGATGGTCCGGATCGCCTTCGATATGGATGATTTCGGTGTGAGCGTTTTTGGCCCTGTCGCCCAAGCTGTACAGCAGGACGCCGCAGCCCACCGAGCAGTAGGGACAGGTATTGCGGGTTTCGGTGGCGCGGGCGAGCTTGAAGGCACGCACTTGTGCCAGCACTTCGCCGGGCGCGAACCCCAGCGCCGCGAGGCTGGAACTGCCGACCCCGGCCGCGCAAATCCTGAAGAACTGTCGTCGAGTCACTTGCATTTTGTGTCCTCCGTTCTTTGTCATGCGCGAAAACGCATAAAAAAACTATAGGAACAAAAAGCACTTATACAAATTTTTGCCGGAACTCCGGCCTGGCATGCCGGCGGCTAGGAGTCGCCGGCCTGAGGCTGTGACAGGCTCACCCCCGCCGACACGAGGTAATCGCGGACATGGCGCAATTCCTGCTTGGTGCAGGTATTGCTGTTGTGGGGCCGGTGCAGGAACCCTTCCACCCCGTTCAACACGACGCGGAAGCTCGCCCCGTGGTGCGGCTCCACCTTGGCCCCCAGATGCGTCAGCATCGATTCGACCTCGCGCCAGTGGACATTGCCGCTGACCGGGCCTTCGAAAATGGAACGCAACAGGCTTTCATGCTTGTGACTCATGGCAGGTGCTCGCATGACATCCGAGATGCCTTCAGCATAGAACCCGGGCCGCCGTATTGCGAATCGGGCTATAGGGGGCTGTCCATCCTGCCGGCCGGCGTCACGTGTTCGCGCAGGAAGGCCTTCAGGGCGACCGGCGCCAGCGGCCGGCTGAACAGATAGCCCTGCACGCCTTGGCAGCCTTCCTTGCGCAGAAACGCCAGCTGCTCCTTTGTTTCAACGCCTTCGGCAATGATGTCCAGACGCAGGCTGTGCGCCAGATGGATGACGGCCCGGACGATGGCGGCATTGTCCGGATCGGTGTTGACGTCGCGCACGAAGGAGCGATCGATCTTCAGCCGGTCGACCGCAATGCGCTTGAGATAGCTGAGTGACGAGTAGCCGGTGCCGAAGTCGTCGATGGNNTCGGCACGGCGGAACTGCAGGGCGGAGAGATTGACCTAGATGGTCAGGTCGGGCCATCCGACCTGCCGCCAGCCCTGTGCCTGACGGCAGGCCTCCTCCATCACCCAGGCGCCGATCGGCACGATGAGGCCGCAGTCTTCGGCCACGGTGATGAAGCGGGCCGGCACGACTTCGCCCAGTTCCGGATTGTGCCAGCGCAGCAAGGCTTCCATGCCGATCACCCTGCCGCTGGCGATTTCCAGCTGGGGCTGGTAATGCAGGTAGAACTCGGCGCGGAAGAGCGCCTGGCTCAGGCGGTTCTGCAGCAGCAGGTGTTCCTGCGCCTGCTGGTTCATCTTGTCGTCGAAGAAGCGGTAGATGTTGCGGCCGGCGTCCTTGGCGTTGTACATCGCGGTGTCGGCCTTCTGCAGCAGGCTGTCGAAATCCTTGCCATCCTCGGGATAGACCGCGATGCCGATGCTGCAGGAGGTGTTCAGCACATGGCCATTGATCTCCACCGGTTCGGCCAGCTGCGTGAGGATGTGGCTGGCGATCCGTTCCACGGTTTCCAGGTCGGGGATGTCGTGCAGCAGCAGGATGAATTCGTCGCCGCCCTGGCGGCTGATGGTGTCGCTCTCGCGCGTGCAGCGTGACAGGCGCGTCACGGCCTTCAGCAGCAGTTGATCGCCGGCCACGTGTCCCAGGGTGTCGTTCACCACCTTGAAGTTGTCGAGATCGAGGAACAACATGGCCACGCGCGAGCGCGAGCGCTCGGCCATCGCCAGGGCGTGTTCGAAACGGTCGCGCAGCAGCACGCGGTTGGGCAGGCCGGTGAGCACATCGTGATGGGCCAGGAATTCGATGCGCGCCTCGGCCTGTCTGCGCTCGGTGATGTCGCGGTCCACTCCCTGGAATCCGATCAGTTGCCCGGTTTCGCTGAACAGCGCCGAAGCGCTGGATTCGAACATGCGATAGCTGCCGTTGCGATGGCGCCAGCGCAGCACGATATTGCGCCAGCCCTCCTGGGTGGAGATCGCATTCATGAAGGTTTTATGGTGCAGCGGCAGGTCGTCCGGATGCACCAGGCTGGCGGTGTCCATGGCGAGAAACGCGTCGACCGAATACCCCAGGTTGGCGACGGCCCGCTGATTGCTGTAGGTATAGTTCCCCTGGATATCGAGCGACCAGATCCAGTCGGCGGAGTGTTCCGCCATGGCGCGGAATCGCGCTTCGCTTTCGCGCAGCGCCTTTTCGGCGCGCCGGCGTTCGGTGATGTCCACGAAATTGACGACCGCCCCCACCAGCTCGCCATTGCGGTACATGGGGCGAGACCAGTACTCCACCGGGAAGCTGCTGCCGTCCTTGCGCCAGTGCACTTCGTTGTCGACGTGCGTAGGCTGCCCTTGCAGCGTGGAGCAGCGGATATGGCAATGCTCCGTGGGATACGGCCGCCCGTCCGGGTGGGTGTGATGGATGAGAGCGTGCACGCTCTTGCCGAGCATTTCCGCCTCCGTGTAGCCCAGCATGTCGAGGCAGGCCGGATTCACGAACGTGCACAGACCCTGGGTGTCGACGCCGAAAATGGCCTCGGGGGAGGCATCCAGCAGCATGCGGAAGCGCGCCTCGCTCTCGCGCAGGGCCGTCAGCGAGGCGCGATGGCTGATCGCGACGCCGAGATCGACCGCCAGCTTTTCCAGCAGCATCACTTTTTCCAGGCCGAAGGTGTGCGGTTCGTGGCTGAAGATATTGAGCGCGCCGACCACCCGTCCATTCACCCGCAGCGGCATGGCCGCCGATGCCCGATAACCCTGCGCGCGTGCACGCTCCCGCCACGGTGCGAAGCGCTGGTTGATCTCGGTATCGTTGTTGATCACGGTGGTGCCCATGCGGATCGCGGTACCGGTCGGGCCCCGTCCCTGCGGCGAGTCGTCGCAACGGGTATCCGCCGGGGTGAGCGCATCCCGGGAAAACCCGGCTTCGGCCACCGGGCGCAGCGTCCTGCCGCTTTCATCGAGCAGGCCGATCCAGGCCATGCGAAACAGGTCGTCCCGGATCAGTTCCTGGCAGATGCGCATCATCAGTTCCTGCTCGGGCAGGTCAGCCATGAGCATCTGGTTGACCGCCGCGATCGTCTGCAGAAGCAGATTGCGACGCTGCATGGCGAGCGCTTCCTGTTTCTGTTCCGTCACCTCGCGCAGGCTGCCGACCATGCGCAAGGGCTTGCCGTTGTCGTCGCGTTCCACCACCTTGCCGCGGTTCTGGACCCACAGCACGCTGCCATCCGCGTGCCGGATGCGGTGTTCGCAATCGAAAGCAGGCTTGCCGTGCAGACAGCCCTGGATTTCGGTCATCACCTTTTCCCGCTCCGGTTCGTATACGCGGGCGAGCGCCTTTTGCCAGCTGTGCTCATGCCATCTCGGGTTCAGCCCCATCAGACGCGCCCACTGCGCGTTGTGCCGTACCCGTCCGCTGGCGAGGTCCCAGTCCCAAATCCCTTCGCCGATGATGGCCAGCGCATGGGCCTGCTCATCCCCGGCGGCGGGCGCTTTGCGGCTCGACCGGTCNNGGGTCTGCCTTCCTTGCCGCGCCAGGATCGCGCCCCTCGGCCAGCAAGGCCTTGGCGGCGCGGCGCAGGTTTCTTGCCTCGCTGAGTGAAATGTCGGGATAGACCCCGAGTGCCAGGGTCTTGCGCTTGCCGTCGAAGCGGTAATCCAGTCTCCAGTAGCGCGAGCCGTCCGACCGCACCAGCAGATACATGCCGCCGCCGTCCGCCAGCTTGACCGGTTTGCCAGAAGGCGCGGTCTGACGGATTAGGCTTTCGGTGAGCGGGGCTGAAACGCGGGCCATGACGGCGTGGAATGGATATTGCGGTGGCGGCATCCTACGCGCCGGCCAGGGTCGCGCATACCGTCAAAAAGGTCTGGGGCGGCTGGTACGAATGGCAGGCGCGCGGGCCTCGTGAGCAACGCCTTTGGCGAAAGGTGTCCGTCGCAATCCGCCTGGCGATCCGGATCGGCTCATTGCCTATACTGTTTTTACGCTGACTGCCTTGCATGAGGGGCAGGCAGACGGCACCGCAGGACGGCCGATGCCGCGTAGCCGCCCTTCCGCCCGCAAAGGATATCGCGGTCACGAGATTGGACAAGGAGACCCCCATGAGCTCAATCCAAAACGAAGTCCTGGCAGCCAACCAGACCTATGTGTCCGGCTTCGGCGACAAGGGCAAGCTGCCGATGCCCCCGGGCCGGCGTTTCGCCATCCTCACCTGCATGGACGCCCGCCTCGATCCGGCCAAGTACGCCGGACTCGCGGAGGGCGATGCCCACGTCATCCGCAACGCCGGCGGCCGTGCCAGCGACGACGCCATCCGTTCGCTGGTCATCTCCTACAAGCTGCTCGGCACCCGGGAGTGGTTCGTCATTCACCACACCGACTGCGGCATGGAAACCTTTACCGACGACGTGATGCGCAAGCTGCTGCGCAGCAGCCTCAAGACCGCCAGCGTGGACGCGTCCGGCTGGCACGATGCGGGCGGCGGAGGTGGGTCGGCCGAGGGCGAGCACATCAGCTGGCTCACCATTTCCAACCAGGAGCAGAGCGTGTTCGAGGATGTGCAGCGCATCCGCGCCCACCCGCTGGTGCCCGGCAACATCCCGATCTACGGCTACATCTATGACGTGAAGAGCGGCAAGCTGATCGAGGTGCCGGAAGCCACCCAGGCGGGACAAGCCAAATCGTGAATCGAATCGGGATGAAGGCGTAGACGCACCTTCAGCCCCGGGCCTTCCTTAGCGCGGCACCACTCGGGCATTCTCGCCGCTGCCTTCGACCCGCACGCGCATGCCTTCGCGCAGGCGGTTGTCGATCGGCTGCGTAATCATGACGCGCCCGCCGGTCACCATGTCGACGGTGACCTGCTGTGCATCCCCTTTGGAAATCTTGCTTTCGGCATAGGTGCCCGCCACGCCGCCCAAGACCGCGCCCGCCACCGTGGCCGTGGTGCTGTCACCCACCCCGGCGCCCAGCAGGCCGCCTGCCACCGCGCCCACGGCCGTGCCCACGCCCAGCTTGTACTTCTCGTCCACCTTGATGTTTTCCAGCTGCGCAATGGTCCCATCGCGCTCCGACTGGCTCGTCGCCGTGCTGCTCGCTTCACCATATTTCGTTCCACCCAGGCTGCCCATGTCGGCGCATCCGGCCGCCAAGGCCACAATCAGCAATCCAGACCATGCAATCCGCGTGTTCATGACTCACTCCACTCGCTTCTCGGGAACTAAGTATAGGAAACTGTGGAAGCGTTTATCCTGTCGCACGGCCTGACTGGATAGCCCGGCTCACATTTAACCACCCTGCATGACAAACGATGCACATGAATGATCTGGTAAAACAATTCGGTCTCGACTTCCTCGCCGCGTCCTGGCTGCCCCAGGTGCTGGCGGTGATCGCCGGCGTCATCGTCCTCAACATCGGCGCCCATTACCTGCTGCGCCATATCGAAAAGCTCGTCGGGCGCACTGCCGCCATCTGGGACGACGCCCTGGTCAAGGCCAGCCGCAAACCGCTGACGCTCATCCTGTGGGTGCTGGGCGCAGCCTTCATCAGCCGCATCATGCATCAGCACAGCGGCACGCCCATTCCCGATTTCGCCAACCCTACCCGCGACACGCTCGTCATCGTCGCACTCGCCTGGTTCCTGTGGCGCCTGATCGGCAACGCCGCGCGCAGCATCCTGGTGCACAGCGCGGAAACCGGCAAGCCGGTCGACCGCACCACGGTCGAGGCGATGTCCAGGCTGGGCCGCGTCATCGTCGTCGTCCTCGGGGTCCTGGTCATCCTGCAAAACCTGGGGTTCAGCATTTCCGGCGTGCTGGCCTTCGGCGGCATCGGCGGCATCGCGGTGGGCTTTGCCGCCAAGGACATGCTGGCCAATTTCTTCGGCGGCCTCACCATCTACATGGACCGTCCGTTCGTGGTGGGCGAATGGATCCGCTCGCCGGACAAGGAAATCGAGGGCACGGTGGAATACATCGGCTGGCGCCACACCCGCGTGCGGGCGTTTAATAAAAATCCGATCTACGTCCCGAACGCGCTGTTCACCACCATCGTGGTGGAAAACCCCACCCGCATGACCAACCGGCGCATCAAGGAAACCATCGGTATCCGCTACCAGGACCTCGACAAGATGGCCGCCATCGTCGCCGACGTGAAGTCCATGCTGCAGTCCCACCCCGAGATTGACGCCGGCGCCACCCTGATCGTCAACTTCAACCAGTTCGCCGCGTCGTCGCTGGATTTCTTCATCTATACCTTCACCAAAACCGTCGAGTGGGTGCACTACCACGAGGTCAAGCAGGATGTGCTGCTGAAAATCGCCGACATCATCCGGGCCCACGGGGCGGAGATCGCCTTCCCCACCCGCACCCTGCATATCGAGGCGGACAGCGGCGAGGCGCAGGCGGCCGGCTAGCGCTGTTCGAGGCGGTTCGGCGATAGCCCGGCCCCGCCGAAAATAAGAACTGCTTGTCGGAAATGTGTCCGGAGCAGCGGCACACGCTCCGCTGCAGCCCAGTCCTGCCGTGGCCCCGCCTCGCCTGCCTTGCCAAGGCAGGCCATGCCCCCCATACTGGCTCGACGAATCGATCTTTTGGTCAGTCTCCTCTGCCCTCGCGGGTACCTTGTCGGCTTTCCTCATTGGCAATCATGCCGCGCATCCCCGGCGCGGCTGCCGCAGCCCCACTGCGATCTTTCGCACATCGACCCACGCCGGCGCAGCCTGTTGCGCAATCGGCCCACATGAGGAATCAGACCATGGCAAAAGAAGAACTTGTAGAAATGGAAGGCGTCGTCAACGAAGTGCTGCCGCAAACCCGCTTCCGCGTCACCCTGGACAACGGCTTCGAAATCACCGCCTACGCCTCCGGCAAGATGCGCAAGCACCGCATCCGCATCCTGGCCGGCGACAAGGTCACCATCGAAATGTCGCCCTACGACCTCACCAAGGGGCGCATCAACTTCCGCCACAAGGACACCAACGCCCAGCCGCGGCCGGCCGTTCAGCGGCGCTACAATTGATCGGACATCCCGCCCCATGAATTGATGGACCATCCGGCGTGGTCAGAAAATACCCGGACGGTCCATGAAACTATTGCAGTTTCCCCCTCCCTAAGATGCAGGACTGAAATTCGTGATCGGTCCGCTCTGCCTCGGCAGAGCGCGCAGATCGCTTCCCGTGCGCCAAGTCGCGCCAGTTGAAAACGGATACGGATTTTCGGGAATCCAGAGATCGTGATGTATCGGCAACCAAGAGGAGATATGCCCCATGAATGCA
>DONB01000210.1 GCA_003510325.1 Thiobacillus sp.
CCGTTGGGCGAGGGGCCCCGCGCAGCGGGGATCGACCCGGCGAAAAGGACGTGCCCGCGACGTTCAGGCTTTGGTTTTGCGAAGAACTTCCAGAGCGGGCGCTCTTGAGCCCCGCATCCCATGAAAACCGTCATCATCATCGGCGGCGGCCCTGCCGGCCTGATGGCCGCCGAGATCCTTTCCCAGGGCGGCGTGCAGGTCGATCTCTACGATGCCATGCCGTCGGTCGGACGCAAGTTCCTGCTGGCCGGCGNNGTTTCCCAAGGACATGAAGGCCGCGCCACTGCTGCGCGCATGGCTGCACCGCTTGCGAGAAGCGGGGGTGCGCTTCCACGTGCGGCATCGCTGGCTGGGCTGGACCGGTGATGGAGCGTTGCTCTTTGCAAATCCGCAGGGTGAGTTGAATGTGGGCGCCGATGCTGTGGTGCTGGCGCTCGGCGGCGGCAGCTGGGCGAAGCTGGGATCGGACGGCGTGTGGGTGCCGCTGTTGGTTCAACGCGGGGTCGAGGTCGCGCCCTTGCTGCCGTCGAACTGCGGCTTCGACGTGGCGGGGNNCCGCTTCGCCGGCCAGCCGCTGAAAACCGTGGCGCTGCGCTTCACCGATGCGGCCGGCCATTCGAACGAACGCCGTGGCGAGCTGATGCTGTCCGCCAGCGGCGTCGAGGGCAGCCTGGTTTATGCGCTGTCGGCACCGTTGCGCGACGCGATCGCGGCGCAGGGATCGGTGACGGTGCAGCTCGACCTGGCGCCCGACAAGACCCTGGAGCGGGTCATGGCCGAAGTCTCCCATCCGCGCGGCGCGCGTTCGCTCGCCAGCCACCTGCAAAGCCGCGCCGGCATCAAGGGCGCGAAAATGGCGCTGCTGCGCGAGCTTTTAACGACCGACCAGCTGAACGACCCGGCGCAGCTCGCCCACGCGATAAAATCGCTGCCGATTACGCTTGCATCCCCGCGCCCGCTCGACGAGGCGATCAGCAGCGCCGGTGGCGTGCGCTTCGAGGCGCTCGACGAACACCTGATGCTGCGATCCTTGCCTGGCGTGTTCTGTGCGGGCGAGATGCTCGACTGGGAAGCGCCCACCGGCGGCTATTTGNNCCCGCGGGGCAGGGCGCCTTGAATTACCTGGCTGGCCAAATTTGAAGCACGACACCATGCTGCGACTGACTGAACTCAAACTCCCTCTTGACCATTCTGCGGACGCCTTGCGCGCGGCGATCCTCAAGCGCCTGGAACTGGCGGATGACGATCTGATCAGCTTCAGCATTTTCAAGCGCAGCTACGACGCACGCAAGAAGCACGCGCTGCTGCTGGTGTACGCGGTCGACATCGAGGTGAAAAACGAGGCAGCGCTGCTGAAGACATTCCGCAACGACCGCCACCTCGCGCCGACGCCGGACATGGCCTACCAGTTCGTCGGCCACGCGCCGGAAGACCTGAGGGAGCGCCCGCTCGTGGTCGGCTTCGGCCCCTGCGGCATCTTCGCCGCGCTGGTGCTGGCGCAGATGGGCTTCAGGCCCATCGTGNNTTCGGCGAGGGCGGCGCGGGCACGTTCTCCGATGGCAAGCTCTATAGCCAGATCAAGGACCCGCGCTATCTCGGCCGCAAGGTGCTGACCGAATTCGTCAAGGCGGGTGCGCCGGATGAAATCCTGTACGTGTCGAAGCCGCATATCGGCACCTTCCGCCTGGTCGGCATGGTCGAGACCATGCGCCACGAAATCGAGGCGCTGGGCGGCGAGGTCCGCTTCCAGCAGCGCGTCACCGACGTGCTGATCGAGGACGGACGCACCCACGGCGTGACGCTCGCCAGCGGCGAGACCTTGCGCAGCGAGCACGTCGTCCTCGCGCTCGGTCACAGCGCGCGCGACACCTTCGAAATGCTGCACGCGCGCGGCGTGACCATGGAAGCGAAGCCGTTCTCCATCGGCTTTCGCATCGAGCATCCGCAGTCGCTGATCGACAAGGCCAGGCTGGGGCCGAACGCTGGCAACCCGCTGATCGGTGCGGCGGACTACAAGCTGGTGCATCACGCGAAGAACGGTCGCGCGGTGTACAGCTTCTGCATGTGCCCCGGCGGTACTGTCGTCGCCGCCACGTCCGAAGCGGGGCGCGTGGTGACCAACGGCATGAGCCAGTATTCGCGCAACGAGCGCAACGCCAACGCCGGCATCGTGGTTGGCATCACGCCGGCGGATTTTCCGGGCGGGCCGCTCGCCGGCATCGAACTGCAGCGGAAACTGGAAGCGCGCGCGTTCGAACTGGGCGGCGGCAATTACGACGCGCCGGCTCAACTGGTCGGCGATTTCATCGATGGCAAGCCGTCCAGGCAGCTCGGCAGCGTCGAGCCTTCGTACAAGCCCGGTGTGCATCTCACCGACCTTGCCTCCGCGCTGCCGGACTACGCCATCGCGGCGATCCGCGAGGCGCTGCCGGCGTTCGACCAGCAGATCAAGGGCTTCGCGATGAAGGACGCGGTGCTGACCGGGGTCGAGACGCGCACGTCATCGCCGTTGCGCATCACCCGCGGCGACGATTTCCAGAGCCTCAACGTCAAGGGCTTGTATCCGGCGGGCGAAGGGGCTGGTTACGCGGGCGGCATCCTTTCCGCAGGCGTGGACGGCATCAGGGTTGCCGAGGCGGTGGCGCGCGACATGCTCGGGTTGGACGCCGCGGGATCGGGCGCGCAGCCGGGACCGGGCTGCGGCTATTGAGATCGCTCGCCGGCAGCGGGATCAGGGTTTGGCTGAGGCCGTGACCAGTTGCCGATAGGCCGCATCGGCCAGCTGCCGGATCGCCTGGCGCCCGATCTGGCCCGACAGGGCATAGCCGAAATCGCCGTCGATCCAGTAGAACACGTCGACGCCGTTTTCTGTCGCGTGGCGGAAGCTCGTCGCCGTATTGCCTGCCACGGCGCGGCGCACGTAAAGCGTGACGCGGCGCTCGATCCTGTCCTGGTACATGAACTGCGCGACCGGGCCGGTTTCGCCGGTCAGCAGCCGTCCGCCCAGCAGTTCGAATCCCTGCGCACTGAAGTCCGGCGCCTGCAGTGGCGTGCCGACGCGCTTGGACAGCCAGGCCACCAGATGCTCGGCGTGGGCGGCATCGACTTCGACCGGGTGGCGCGCCTCGGGGCTGAACACGGCGTGGGCGATGGCGGCGTCGCGGGCGAGATAGGCCGGGGTGGCGGGCGCCTGCCCGGGGGCGTTCAGGCCGACGGCGTAGCCGATCAGGCCGGTCACCAGCATGGCCAGCATCGCCGCGATCGCCTTGAACGGCACGGGCAGGGCGGCACGGCGCGTGGCGCGCACCAGGTTCAGCGGCAGCGGCTCGTTGAGCACAGTGTCGAAGGCGGCATGCAGGGACTGGTTCTGCGCGGCCCAGTCCTGCATGCGCGCGGCGTCGGCCGGGTGGGCCGCCAGCCAGGCCTCGACCTCGAGGCGGCGCGCCTCGGGCAGGGTGCCATCCACATAGGCGTGGAGTTCGTGTTCGTGCACGTTGTCTGTCATNNACAGCCGCGACATCACGGTGCCGGTCGGTACGCCCAGCACGAGGGCGGCTTCAGCGTAGCCGAATTGCTCCAGCCCCACCAGCAGCAGGACTTCGCGCTGTTCCTCGGGCAGCCGCGCCAGCGCGGCGTGGATGTCGCGCGCGGCCAGCGCTTCCATCTGCCCGCCGCTCACCGGCTCGTCGAGCGCCTCTTCCATCACGGTTTCCTGCGGCCGTTTGATCCGGATCTGGTTGACGAACAGATTGTGCATCAGGGTGAACAGCCAGGCGCGCAGATCGCTGCCGGGCTGCCACAGGTCGAGCTTCGCCAGCGCGCGCTCGAGCGTGTCCTGCACCAGATCGTCGGCGCGATTGACGTCCCCCGTCAGCGCCCGGGCGTAGCGGCGCAGGCGGGGGAGGTGCTCGATCAGGTCGGGACGGGTGCGCACTCAGGGCTTGGCGGTATGCCACACGTCATTGACGCCGTCGCCGGTCATATCGCCCGGCTTCTGGTCCTTGAACCACAGGTAGAGCGGCTTGCCCTTGTACGACCACTGCTTGGAACCGTCGTCACGGGTGATGACCGCATAGTCGCCGGCGGCCTTGTCGGCGGCGGTCGCAGTCAGGGGCGGCCATTTCATGGCGCAGTCGCCGTTGCAGACGCTCTTGCCGGAGCCGGCCGTGTCCTTGTCGAAGACATACAACGTCATCCCGGCCGGGTTGGTGAGTACGCCCATCTCGGTCTTGGCGGGCGATGCGGCGTAGGGGGTGGCGCAGGCAACCAGCATGCTCAGCGCAGCGAGGGAGGAGGTCAATGAGGTGTTCATAACGTTTCCTTGTGCAAGGGTTGGGAAGAAGGGGCAAGTCGGGGCTTGCATGGACGTGAACACCTGGGCCGCCCAGTTTATTCCCGTTCGACTGAGTATTTTTTTGGGTGGCCGCCTGGACCGGGCCCGGTGACGTGTCGGCCCGATCGAAAAAAGTGCTTGCAAGGTTTTAAATGTTTCAATTATTATTGAAACATGGAAACGAAAAGCGTCGTCACTGCCCTTGCCGCCCTGGCCCAGGATTCCCGCCTGGCCATTTTTCGCGCGCTGGTCCAGGCCGGTCCGGCAGGCCTCGCCGCCGGCCGGATCAGCGAACTCACCGGCATTGCGCCGTCCTCGCTGTCCTTCCACCTGAAGGAGCTGTCGCACGCCGGCATGGTGAGCTCGCAGCAGGCGGGGCGCTTCGTCATCTACACCGCGAATTTCGCGACCATGAACGCGCTGCTGGGTTTTCTCACCGAAAACTGCTGCGGCGGCAATCCCTGTTCGCCGGTGTGTTCGCCGGCCTGTTCCACTGAAAAGGAGCCATCATGAAACGCCTTCACGTCCACGTTGCGGTCGACGATCTGGCCGCCAGCATCCAGTTCTATTCCACGATGTTCGCCGCCGAGCCGACCGTCGCCAAGGACGACTACGCCAAGTGGATGCTGGACGATCCGCGCGTCAACTTCGCGATCTCGGCGCGCGGCGCCCCGGCCGGCCTCAACCATCTGGGCGTGCAGGTGGAAAACGCCGACGAGCTGGCCGAGATGAATGCGCGCCTGCAGAAGCTCGACGGCGACGTGGTGGAGGAAATGGGCACCGCCTGCTGCTACGCCAAGTCGGACAAGTACTGGGCGACCGATCCCACCGGCATCGCGTGGGAGACCTATCACACGCTCGACAGCGTTCCCGTATTCGGCGGCCAGGAAGCGAGCGGCTGCTGCGTGCCCGAAC
Organism: Thiobacillus sp.; assembly: GCA_003510325.1. Taxonomy (GTDB): domain Bacteria; phylum Pseudomonadota; class Gammaproteobacteria; order Burkholderiales; family Thiobacillaceae; genus Thiobacillus. The sequence continues at coordinate 5,249 of DONB01000210.1, forward strand.
CGGCCGTGGCCAAGGTGTCCGGTTGCATCCCGGTCAAGGCCAAGCCGGCCGCGGGCGGCTGCTGCTGAGTTTTACGTCATTCAATTTCATTTCATCGAGGGAGCCATCGTGGCTGAAAAAAACTACACCGTGCTGGTGCTGTGCACCGGCAATTCCTGTCGTTCGCAAATGGCCGAAGTGCTGTTGAACCATGATCTCGCCGGCCAGGTGCGCGCGCTGTCTGCCGGCACCCGTCCGCAGCCGAAAGTCGCCGACGGCGCGATCGCCGCGCTGAAAGATGCGGGTCTGAATACAGACGGCCTGCACCCGAAGGACATCGACGCGGTGATGAACGAGGATATCGACCTGGTGGTGACGGTATGCGACANNTCCACCTGCCGTTCCACGACCCGCACGGCGAGCCGCTGGAGAGCTTTCTCGCGGTGCGCGACGACATCCGCACCCGGCTCATTGCGGCGGTGCGCGAGAAGCTCGGCCTGCAAGCCGCTGCGGCCTGAATCGACGGAGACGCTGCCATGGTCGAGTCACCTTTCAATGTGCTGTTCCTGTGCACCGGCAATTCGGCACGTTCGATCCTGGCCGAATCGCTGTTGAATAATCTGGGAAAGGGGCGCTTCCGGGCTTACAGCGCGGGCAGTCATCCGGCCGGGCAGGTGAATCCGTTTGCGCTGGAAATGCTGCAGAAAAACCATTTCCCCACAGATGAGCTGCGCAGCAAGGCATGGGATGAGTTTGCCCGGCCCGACGCACCGCAACTCGACTTCGTGATCACCGTGTGTGACAAGGCCGCGGGCGAAGTGTGTCCGGTATGGCCGGGGCAGCCGATGACAGCGCACTGGGGCATCCCGGACCCGGCCGCAGTGGAAGGCAGCGACGAGGCGAAGCGGCATGCCATGGTCGAGGCGATGAACCAGCTGCAGCGCCGTGTCTGCATGTTCGTCAGCCTGCCATTCGAAAAACTGGACCGCATGAAGCTGCAGCAGGCCGTACGCGAGATAGGGAAGACAGCATGAACGCGCCAGCCTTGATGGAGTCCGCTCGATGAGCGCGCAGTGTGAAGTGACCGGAAAGCGCGCAGCGGGCGCACCGATGAGCGTATTCGAGCGCTGGCTCACGCTGTGGGTGGCGTTGTGCATCGTCGCCGGCGTGGCGCTCGGCCAGCTGTTCCCCGCGCCGTTCCACGCCCTGGGGCGCATGGAGGTGGCGCAGGTGAACCTGCCGGTCGGTCTGCTGATCTGGATCATGATCATCCCGATGCTGATGAAGATCGATTTCGGTGCGCTGCACCAGGTGAAGTCGCACTGGAAAGGCATCGGCGTCACCCTCTTCGTCAACTGGGCGGTGAAGCCGTTTTCGATGGCGCTGTTGGCGTGGCTGTTCATCCGCCACTGGTTCGCGCCCTACCTGCCTGCCGAGCAGCTCGACAGCTACGTCGCCGNNGGACGACGCCATCATGATCGTCGCCTTCGCGCCCATCGTCGGCCTGCTGCTCGGGCTGTCGGCGATCGTCGTGCCGTGGGATACGTTGCTCACCTCGGTGGTGCTCTATATCGTGATCCCGGTGATCCTGGCGCAGGTGTGGCGCAAGGTTTTGCTCAGGCGCGGGCAGGCGGCATTCGACGCGACGCTCGCCACCCTCGGCCACCTGTCCATTATCGCGCTGCTCGCCACGCTGGTGCTGCTGTTCGCCTTCCAGGGCGAGCAGATCATCGCGCAGCCGCTGATCATCGCGTTGCTCGCGGTGCCGATCCTGATCCAGGTGTTCTTCAACTCGGGCCTCGCCTACTGGCTGAACCGCAAGGTGGGCGAAAAGCACAGCGTCGCCTGCCCGTCGGCGCTGATCGGCGCGTCCAACTTCTTCGAGCTGGCGGTGGCGGCGGCAATCGCGCTGTTCGGCTTCCAGTCGGGCGCCGCGCTGGCCACCGTGGTCGGCGTGCTGATCGAGGTGCCGGTGATGTTGCTGGTGGTGAAGATCGTCAACCGCAGCAAAGGATGGTATGAAGCGGGATTGCCATCGCGCTGAGAGAGACATCATGCTCAAACGTTTTGCCCTGCTGGTGCTGGCCGCTGCGGTCGGATTTACCCTGAACGCCCGTGCTGATTTCCAGCCCAAGGCCGAAAAGGTCGTCGACAACGTCTATGCCATCGTCGGCCCGCTGGGCCAGCGCAGCGCCGAAAACGACGGCCTCAACGCCAACTTCGGCTTCGTCGTCACGCCCGCGGGGGTGATCCTGATCGATTCCGGCGCCAGCCTTTTGGGCGCCAAAAAAATCGAAGCCGCGATCGCCAGGGTGACGAAGCAGCCGGTGCGCTGGGTCGTCAATACCGGCAGCCAGGATCACCGCTGGCTCGGCAACGGCTATTTCGCCGGCAAGGGCGCCGAGGTCATCGCAATGCGCCGCACCGCCGCTACCCAGGCCGAGTATGCGGCGCAGCACACGGCTGGGCTGACCCGTTTCCTCGGCAAGCGCATGCAGGGCACCGAGCCTCTGCCTGCGCCCAAGACGCTGGCGGGCGATTCGGCCACGCTGGAGCGGGGCGGCGAAACGCTCGAGCTGACCTATACACACGCCCATTTCCCGGGCGACGCTTGGGTCTGGCTGCCGAAGCAGCGCGTGGTGTTCAGCGGCGACCTGGTCTACGTCGACCGCCTGCTCGGCGTGCTGCCGTGGTCGAGCGTGAAGAACGGGCAGCAGGCCTTCCAGGCGCTGGCCGCGCTGAAGCCCGTGCGCATCGTTCCTGGCCACGGCCGGGTGTGCGACCTGGCGCAGGCGCAACGCGAGACCGGCGACTACTACGACTTCCTCGCCGGCAAGGTGGGCGCCGCTGCGCGCGAGATGGAGCCGCTGGCGGCGACGCTCGACCGCTACGCCGACCTGCCCGCCTTCCGCCATCTGGAGAATTACGACGACCTGCATCGGGCCAACATGAACCGCGCGTTCGTCGAGTTCGAGGCGCAGTAAGCTCGATCCATTCCAGGAGGGCCGGGGNNCTGGAGAGACCGGCAGACAGAGTCATTGGATCGATAAGCCCCCTTTTCCCGCCGGTTAAGTAAAGCCTTTCTCCTTTTATCCGTTATTGCATGTAGCGGTTTGCGGCCGTCTTGCATCGCATGGGGCGTTCCCTGATGGGTACTGCATGCGCGCATGTCGACGCTTGCCTTGGCTTGGACGAGCCAGATCAACCCTACAAAATAATGGCACATCCCACTCCCGGAGCTGACAGCAAGGAAAAACGCCATTTCGCGCGGCAGGCGACCGCGCAGCCCGCGCATATCCGCTTGGGCGCGCGCGCGGTCATTTCAGCCGAAATCCGGGATTTCTGCGAAACCGGGCTGTATGTGGCCTTCCTTGGAGAAGGCCCGCCCGACGTCGCCCTCCAGTCCCTGACAGGCACGCCGGTGCTGGTGGAGTTTTCGGTGGCGCACTCCGGTGCGTTTCAGTGCCACGGCCGGGTCGCGCGCATTGCGCCAAGCGGTGTGGGCATCCTTGTCTCATCCATGCCGGAGGGGGCGCTGCAGGCCCTGCGCTGGGCCGGCAAAGGGCTTGTACGGCCGGTGGGGTCCGGCCTGGACGCCCAGCAGACCCAGGAATTGCTGCAGGAGTGCGGCAGGCAGTTCAGCCGCATTCTCGCGGCGGCGATGCAGGATTTTTTCCCGCAGGCCGTCGAGCGGCTGGGCGAGGCGTGCCAGGACGAGCCGATTTTCCTGGAACGCT
>DONB01000180.1 GCA_003510325.1 Thiobacillus sp.
CAGGCAGCCGCCGCAGACCGAAGCCATCGACGAGGAGCCGTTGGACTCGGTGATTTCCGACACCACACGCATGGTGTAGGGGAATTCTTCCTTGCTCGGCAACGCGGCCACCAGGGCGCGCTTGGCCAGACGGCCGTGGCCGATTTCGCGACGCTTGGTCGAGCCCATGCGGCCCACTTCGCCGGTGGCAAAGGGAGGCATGTTGTAGTGGAACAGGAAGCGGTCCTCGAACTCGCCAGCCAGCGCGTCGATGCGTTGTGCATCGCGCTCGGTGCCCAGCGTGGACACGACCAGGGCCTGCGTCTCGCCGCGCGTGAACAGGGCCGAGCCGTGCGTGCGGGGCAGCACGGAGTTGCGGATTTCGATGGGGCGCACGGTGCGCGTGTCGCGGCCGTCGATGCGCGGCTGGCCGGACAGGATGCGATTGCGTACCACGCCGGCTTCCAGGCGGTGGAACGCGTCCTTGACGTGATTCTGGGCGACCGTGTCCATGTCGGCGGTGATCAGTTCGGCGAAGGCCTTGTTGCGCACTTCGTCGATCGCGCTCATGCGCGCCTGTTTCTGCTTGATGTTGTAGGCTTGCTGCAGACCGTCCTCGGCCAGAGCCTTCAGGCGTTCCACCATCGCCGTGTCTTCGGCGAGCGGCTGCCAGTCCCATGCGTCGGCACCGGCTTCGTCGGCCAGCTCGTTGATTGCGTTGATCGCGGCCTGCATCTGGGTGTGGCCGAACACGACCGCGCCCAGCATGATGTCTTCCGGCAGTTCCATGGCTTCGGATTCGACCATCAGCACGGCGGTTTCGGTGCCGGCGACGACCAGATCCAGCGCCGAATCCTTCAACTCGGAATTGGTCGGGTTGAGCACGTATTCGCCGTTGATGAAGCCGACGCGCGCGGCGCCCACCGGACCGTCGAACGGCAGGCCGGACAGCGATAGCGCGGCGGAGGCGCCGATCAGCGCGGGAATGTCGCCGCTGACTTCGGGGTTGGACGACATCACGGTGGCGATGATCTGCACTTCGTTGAAGAAGCCTTCCGGAAAGAGCGGGCGGATGGGGCGGTCGATCAGGCGCGAGGTCAGCGTTTCGCCTTCGGACGGGCGGCTTTCACGCTTCAGGAAACCGCCGGGGATGCGGCCGGCCGCGTAGGTCTTTTCCTGGTAGTCGACGGTCAGCGGAAAGAAATCCTGGCCGGGCTTGACCTCGTTCTTGGCGACCACGGTGACCAGCACCACGGTGTCGTCCATGTTGACGATGACGGCGCCGGAGGCCTGGCGGGCGATTTCGCCGGTTTCCAGGGTGACCTGGTGACGGCCGTAGGTAAACGTTTTCTTGATAGCGCTCACACGAGTTCCTTTCAAAGCAAAAACGCCCCGCAAGAGCGGGGCGTGAGAAATTCAGGGGGCAATACGCCCCATCCACTGTGCGGGTGCAGCAGGGTGCCGGATCATCACAGTGGTCTTGTCTGACTTACTTGCGCAGACCGAGACGATCGATCAGGGTCTTGTAGCCTTCGAGGTTGGTGCGCTTCAGGTAGTCGAGCAGCTTGCGGCGGCGGCTCACCATCTTCAGCAGACCGCGACGCGAGTGATGGTCCTTCATGTTGGCCTTGAAGTGGCCGGTCAGGTCGTTGATGCGGGCCGTCAGAAGGGCAACCTGCACTTCGGGCGAGCCGGTGTCGGCAGCGGCGCGTTGGTAATTCTGGACGATTTCAGCTTTTTGAGCGACGGTAACAGCCATGGTGTACTCCTTCTAAATCGCGTGGCCTGCGGCTGAGCGGGACACGTTCGGGGGAAACGGCGAATTTTACGCTAAATGGGGGGCTCAACTCAAGTCGGTCGAGTCGTCGCGCCCTGCTGGGTGGCGATCAGTCGGCGCGGGACCAGATGATCGGCGTCGGCTTCGGCCAGCCCGAGGAAGGTAAGCGGGGCTGCATACACGCGCGTCAGCCCCGGGTGCGCCGTCGGGTGCGCGACGCTGCGGCCCTGGCACAGCGCGGCGGCATCGGCCGCATCGAGTTGAACAGCAGGCAGATGGGCCACCAGACAGTCGGCGGGCAGCAGCAGGGCAGGGCGCTGGCTGGCGTCGAGCGCGTCCAGATCGGCCAGCGTACGGGCCTGCTCCAGATTGAATCCACCCGCCGCGATACGCGTCAGCGCGGTGAGGTGGGCGCCGCAGCCGAGCGCGGCGCCGATGTCCTGCGCCAGGGTGCGGATATAGGTGCCGGAGCCGCATCGCACGTCGATCACCACTCGGGGCAAGGCACACTCGACCAGTTCGATGGCGTAAATCTTGACTGGACGGGGCGGACGCTCGATTTCGATGCCGGCTCGCGCATATTCGTAGAGCGGGCGTCCCTGATGCTTGAGCGCGGAGGGCATCGGCGGAATCTGCTCAATGTCGCCGATAAAGCGCGGCAGCACCGCTTCGATTGCGGCGCGGTTGGTGTCGACCTCGCAGGTGGCGAGGATCTCGCCTTCGGGATCGCCGGTGGTGGTGGTGACGCCCAACTGCATCACGGCGCGATAAGCCTTGTCGGCATCGAGCAGGTAGGCGGAAAACTTGGTGGCTTCGCCGAAACACAGCGGCAACAGGCCGTCGGCGAATGGGTCGAGCGTGCCGGTATGCCCCGCCTTTTTGGCGTTAAGCAGCCACTTGGCTTTCTGCAGGGCGGCGTTGGAGGTGATGCCGACCGGCTTGTTCAGCAACAGCACGCCATCAACCGGCTGGCGGACAGGTTTCACTCGTCTTTCGGGTGTTTGGCGTCTTCGGCGACCGCCGTTTCGATCAGATGGGTGAGTTCGATGCCGCGTTCGACCGAGCGGTCGTAGACGAAGGTGAGCTTGGGCACCACGCGCAGCTGCATGCGGTGCGACAGCTGCGAACGCAGAAATCCGCTGGCGCGTTGCAGACCCTGCAGGCAGGCGGCATGCTCCGCCTCGCCGCCCAGCGTGGTGAAATAGACCTTGGCGAACTCCATGTCGCGGTTGACCTCCACCTCGGTGATGGTCAGCATGCCGACGCGCGGATCCTTCACTTCCTGCCGGATCAGCTCCGGCAGTTCGCGCTGGATCTGGTCGGCAACACGCCGCGCCCTCGGAAAATCCTTCGGCATTACAGCGAACGCGCCACTTCCACCACTTCAAATACCTCGAGGATGTCGCCTTCCTGGATGTCGTTGAAGTTCTTCAACGAGAGACCGCATTCGAAGTTGGCCTTGACTTCCTTGACGTCGTCCTTGAAGCGCTTGAGCGAATCGAGCTCGCCCTGGTGGATCACCACGTTGTTGCGCAGCACGCGCACGCCGGCATTGCGCTTGATCACGCCATCCTGTACGTAGCAGCCGGCGATGGTGCCGACCTTGGAAATGACGAACACCTGGCGGACTTCCACAGTGCCGATGACGCTTTCCTTCTTCTCGGGCGCCAGCATGCCGGACAGCGCGGCTTTCACTTCATCCACCGCTTCGTAGATGATGTTGTAGTAGCGGATGTCGACGCCGCTGGACTCGGCCAGCTTGCGGGCCGAGGCATCGGCACGCACGTTGAAGCCGATCAGCACGGCCTTGGAAGCGAGGGCCAGGTTGACGTCGGATTCCGTGATCGCACCCACGCCGCTGTGGATGATGTTGACCTTGACCTCGTCGGTCGACAGCTTGCCCAGCGCGTGCGCCAGGCCTTCGTAGGAACCCTGCATGTCGGCCTTGAGGATGATGGGCAGATGCTGCACTTCGCCCTCGCCCATCTGCTCGAACATCGATTCCAGCTTGGCCGCCTGCTTCTTGGCGAGCTGCACGTCGCGGAACTTGCCCTGGCGGAACAGCGCGATTTCGCGCGCCTTGCGCTCGTCCGGCAGCACCATCATGTCTTCGCCTGCGCGCGGCACGTCGGACAGGCCCTGGATCTCGACCGGGATCGAGGGACCGGCTTCGGTCACCACCTTGCCCGACTCGTCGAGCATGGCGCGCACTCGGCCGTAGACCTGGCCGGCCAGCACCATGTCGCCGCGGCGCAGGGTGCCGGATTGCACCAGCAGCGTCGCGACCGGGCCCTTGCCCTTGTCCAGGCGCGCTTCGATGACGATGCCCTTCGCGGGGCCGTCGGCCGGTGCCTGCAGTTCCAGCACCTCGGCCTGCAGCAGGATGGCGTCGAGCAGGCCATCGATGTTGGTGTTGGCCTTGGCCGACACTTCAACGAACTGGGTGTCGCCACCCCATTCCTCGGGGGTGACGCCTTGCGCGACGAGTTCCTGGCGGATGCGCTCGGCATTGGCTTCGGGCTTGTCGATCTTGTTCACCGCCACCACCAGCGGCACGCCTGCTGCCTTTGCATGGTGGATGGCTTCGATGGTCTGCGGCATCACGCCGTCGTCCGCCGCCACCACCAGCACCACGATGTCGGTCGCCTTCGCGCCGCGCGCCCGCATCGCGGTAAACGCTTCGTGGCCCGGGGTGTCGAGGAAGGTGATGACGCCTTTTTCGGTTTCGACGTGGTAGGCGCCGATATGCTGCGTGATGCCGCCTGCTTCACCCGAGGCCACCTTGGCGCGACGGATGTNNTTGCCGTGGTCGACGTGGCCCATCACGGTGACGACCGGGGGGCGGGCGAGCACTTCATGCTCGCCGGCTTCACCGGTGTCGATGAGGAAGGCTTCCGGCGTATCGAGCGCGGCAGGCTTGCCGATGTGGCCCATTTCCTCGATCACGATGATCGCGGTTTCCTGGTCGAGCACCTGGTTGATGGTCACCATGCTGCCCAGCTTCATCAACGCCTTGATGACTTCCGCGGCCTTCACCGACATTTTGTGGGCGAGTTCGGCCACGGTGATGGTTTCGGGAACCAGCACCTCGCGCACGACCGGCTCGGTCGGTGCAACGAAGGTGGTTTCTTCATGGCCGGACTTGGACTTGCCCTTGCGGCCGCGCCAGCCTGCTTCGGGCGCAGCGCCGCCACGGGTCTTGAGCCCGCCCTTGCGGCGTGCGGCATCATCCTTCCAGGTGCCGCCGGCTTTCTTGTCGGGACCTTTGGCGCCCTTGGCAGCACTCGGCTTGTCCGGCTTGTGCAACGTTTTTTCGGTGGGGGCGGCCGGCGCAGCGGGTGCGGCAGCTTTTTCCGCTGCCGCAAGCTTGGCCGCTTCACGCGCGGCTTCGGCCTGCTTGCGCAGGGTCTCGCGTTCGGCACGGGCCTTGGCGTCCGCGGCCTGGCGTTCCTGCAATGCCTGGTGGCGGCGGGCTTCTTCTTCACGCGCCTTGACTTCGGCCTCGTTCAGGATCGATGCCTTCTTGATGCGGGTGGTTTTCTTGACCACCGGGGCGGGTTCCGCCGGCGCCTCGACCGGGGCGGCCTCGGCTGCCGCAGGTTCGGCCGCAACCGNNCCGCAACCGGTTCGATTTCGGCCGGAGCCTCCACAACCGGTTCGACGACGGGCTCGGGAATGGGGGCCTCGACCTTGGCCTCAACCACGGGCTGGATCGGTTCCTCGACCTGCGGTGCGGGCGTGATCTCCGGCACAGGCTCGGCTGCAGCCTGGGCCTGGGCTTCGGCAGCCAGCGCAGCGGGGTCGCGCTTGACGTAGGTTCGCGACTTGCGGACTTCCACCTGAATGGTGCGCGACTTGCCGGTGCTGTCGGTCTTTCGGATTTCGCCGGTCTGCTTGCGCGTGATGGTGATCTTGGTCTTGCCGGTCTCGGCGCCGCCACCGTGCATCTTGCGCAGATAGTCGAGCAAATGCGCCTTGTCCGCTTCGGTCACGGGGTCGACGACATCATTTTTGCTGACGCCCGCCGCTTTCAGCTGTTCAAGCAACAGCTGGGGCGGCAGTTTCAGTTCCTGGGCGAATTGTTCAACGTTCATGCAGTCCTCGTGGCGTATCAGCCTTGGGCGAACCAGGGCGCGCGTGCGGCCATGATCAATTGTTTGGCACGTTCGGCATCCATGGTGGCCATTTCGGTCAACTCATCGACGGCCAGCTCTGCCAGGTCCTCGGTGGTATGGATGCCTTTGCTGGCGAGCGTGCGTGCGNNCGCCGCGCGCGGCCAGGGCGTAGGCGGTGGCCTCGTCCATGCCGTCGAGCGACAGCAGGTCGCCTGCGGACGCTTCCACTTGCTCTTCGCCGACGATGGCTGCGGTCAGCAGGGCATTGCGGGCGCGGTTGCGCAGTTCGTTGACCAGGTCTTCGTCGAAGGCCTCGATCTCGAGCATTTCGTTGAGCGGCACGTAGGCGACTTCCTCCAGCGTGGAGAAGCCTTCGTCGACCAGGATCTGGGCGACTTCCTCATCCACATCGAGCTTCTCGATGAAGAGGGCGAGGGTCTTGCCGCTTTCGGTCGACTGTTTTTCTTCTGCCGCTTCGCGCGACATGATGTTGAGTTCCCAGCCGGTCAGCTCGGACGCCAGGCGCACGTTCTGACCGCCGCGGCCGATCGCCATCGCCAGCTGTTCCTCGTCGACCACCACGTCCATGCTGTGCTTGTCTTCATCGACCACGATGGAGCTGACCTCGGCCGGCGCCNNAAGCCGATGCAGGTGCCGATCGGGTCGATGCGCGGGTCGTGCGAGACCACGGCGATCTTGGCGCGCAGGCCGGGGTCGCGGGCGGCTGCCTTGATCTCGAGCAGGCCTTCCTCGATTTCCGGCACTTCCAGCTCGAACAGCTTCATGATGAATTCGGGCGCGGTGCGCGACAGCACCACCTGCGGGCCGCGGGCGCCGCGGTCGATGCGCAGCAGATAGGCACGCACGCGGTCGCCGACGCGCAGGTTTTCGCGCGGGATCATCTGGTCGCGGTGCAGGAAGCCTTCGACGCGGCCGGATTCGATGATCGCGTTGCCGCGGTCGATGCGCTTGACCACGCCGTTGACGAGATGCTCCTTGCGGGANNGACCTGTTTGGCAGCCTGCGCGCCGATACGGCCGAATTCGACGTTTTCCAGCGGTTCTTCGATGTAGTCGCCGATCTCGATGTCGGGAATCTTGTCCTGGGCGTCGATCAGCAGGATCTGGTAGCCCTCGGATTCGAGGTCAGCTTCGGACACGACCTGCCAGCGGCGGAAGGACTCATAGTCGCCCGTCTCACGGTCGATCGATACGCGCACGTCGGACTCTTCCTTGAAGCGCTTCTTGGTGGCGGATGCGAGCGCCTGCTCCAGCGCCTCGAACACCACTTCCTTGTCCACGTTCTTTTCGCGAGCCAGCGCATCGGCAAGCATCAACATTTCACGACTCATATTCCCTCCAGCACCGCATGCCTAAACCGTCGGTTTCAGGCGTGCAGCGTCCACATTTCTCAAATCAACCGACATATCCGTTCCGTCGACGATCAACTTCACTGCATCGTTCTCCAGGCCGACCAGCTGGCCGCTCAGGCGGCGCCGGTTGTCCATCGGCACGCGCAGCTTGAGCGTCACCTGTTCGCCGGCGAAGCGCACATAGTCCTGCGGCTTGACCAGCGGCCGGTCGAGGCCGGGCGAGGAGACTTCCAGCCTGTCGTAGTCGATGTTCTCGACCGTGAACAGGTGGGTCAGGNNGGTTGCTCACCGCCACGCAGTCGTCAATCGTGATGCCGTCCGGCTTGTCGATGAAGATCCGGATCAGCCCGCGTCCGGCGCGTTCCAGCATCACCAGCTCGTAACCGAGTCCGGCGAGTACGGGTTCCAGGCGGGCAGACAAATCCATCATCAAAAATCCATCGTCGCTCGGCGACGGGCACAAATAAAAAATGGGCGAACCGCCCATTGCCCATCACCACTACATCAATAATAAAGCGCCAGAATTATACCACTCGGGCGGGCAGACTAAAAGGGAAGATGGTGCCCGGAACCGGAATCGAACCGGTACGCCATCGCTGGCGAGGGATTTTAAGTCCCTTGTGTCTACCAATTTCACCATCCGGGCGAAGCGGACAGCTGATCCAGAATCTGGAGGCGCGAGCCGGAGTCGAACCGACCTACACGGATTTGCAATCCGGTGCATAACCGCTTTGCTATCGCGCCGTCGCGGTAAACCACTTTAAACGAAAAGGGGAAAACGTCCGGACTGCGCCATCTGTTTTCCCCAGAATACTGGAGCGGGAAAGGAGGTTCGAACTCCCGACCTCAACCTTGGCAAGGTTGCGCTCTACCAGCTGAGCTATTCCCGCGTTGAAGGCTGCGCATTATGGAGATTTCGCTTTTTTCTGTCAACACCTCACGACGAAGATTTTTGCAGGGCACGCGCGGCCATCATGAGGTAATACGCCATCGACACCAGGGTAAGCAGCGCGGCGACCCAGATCAGCAGCGTGCCGATGGTTGCCGTGGGCAGGCCCGCAACCGGGTAGAAATAAAGCAGCAGCACGATGGCGACCATCTGCGCCGCGGTTTTCAGCTTGCCGACGAAGGATACCGCGACACTGGCCGACTTGCCGGCCTTGGCCATCCACTCGCGCAGCGCCGAAATGGTGATTTCGCGGCCGATGATGATGAGCGCGACGAGCGGGGCGACGCGCCCGAGGTCGATCAGCACGATCAGCGCGGCGGCGACCATCAGCTTGTCGGCCACCGGGTCGAGAAAGGCGCCGAAGGCCGAGGTCTGGCCGAGCGCGCGCGCCAGATAGCCATCGAGCCAGTCGGTCAGCGCTGCCACGCCGAAAAACGCCGCGGCCAGCAGGTTGGCCTCGAATGGCGTGACCCAGCCGTCGGGCAGATAGAACACGCCCGCCATCAGCGGAATGAAGAGGATGCGCAGCCAGGTGAGCAGGTTGGGGAGGTTGAGCGGCATCGTCTTTAATGAAGGGCGCGATAGATGGTTTCCGCCAATTCTCGGCTGATACCGTTGACGCTGGCAAGCGCGTCGACGCCGGCGTTGCGCACGCCCTGCAGGCCGCCGAAGTGTTCGAGCAGCTGTTTGCGGCGTTTGGGGCCGATGCCGGCGATGTCTTCCAGAGTCGACTGCACGCGCGCCTTGCCGCGTTTGGCGCGGTGGCCGGTGATGGCGAAGCGGTGCGCCTCGTCGCGCACCTGCTGGATCAGGTGGAAGCCGGGGTGGTCCTTGGCGAGCCTGAGTTCGCGGCCGTCGGCGAAGATCAGCGTCTCCAGCCCGGGCTTGCGCGCCTCGCCCTTGGCGACGCCGAGCAGCAGGACCTCGCCGAGGCCGAGTTCGGTCATCGCCTCGACCGCACTCGAAATCTGCCCCTTGCCGCCGTCGATCAAGAGCAGGTCGGGCAGCACGCCGTTTTCCTCGATGCTCTTGTGGAAGCGCTTGGTGAGCGCCGCCCGCATCGCGGCGTAGTCGTCGCCCGGGGTGATGCCGGCGATGTTGTAGCGGCGGTAGTCGGATTTCTTCATGTCGTCGCCTTCGTAGACCACGCAGGAGGCCACCGTCGCTTCGCCCATCGTGTGCGAGATGTCGAAGCATTCGATGCGCTTGAGTCCCGGCAGGTCGAGCGTGCNNCAGCCGCGCGTTGGCCTGCGCCATGGCAAGCCAGACCTTGCGTTCGCCGGTGACGCGGTGCAGCAGGCTGATCTTCTTGCCGGCCTGTTGCGACAGCAGCGTCTCCAGCGCGTCGGTCTCGATGGGTTCGCTGATCAGGATGCGCGCCGGGATCGGGTGGTCGAGGTAGTGCTGGGCGATGAAGGCNNAGGTGGCGGCCGCCGCGGATCATCGTCAGGTTGACCGCGATCACGCCGCCGACCTCTGCCACCGCCACCACGTCGGCATCGGCCTCGCTGCCAGTGGTGTCGACGAACTGCTTTTCGCGCACCGTCGCCAGCATGCGCAGGCGGTCGCGCAGCAGCGCCGCCGTCTCGAAATCGAGCGCAGCCGCGGCGGCGTTCATTTGCGCAGTGATTTTTTCGGTCAGCGCGGTGGCTTCACCCTTGAGCAGCTGTGCGGCGGCCTCGATGTCGCGCGCATAGGCCTCCGGCGCGATGAGCCCGACGCAGGGCGCGGTGCAGCGCTTGATCTGGTGCAGCAGGCAGGGTCGCGAACGGTTGGCGAACACCGTGTCCTCGCAGGTGCGCAGCTGGAACACCTTCTGCAGCAGCTGCATGCTCTCGCGTACCGCGTAGGCATTGGGGTAGGGGCCGAAGGCCTGGTCGCTTTTTTTCGGCGTGCCACGGAAATAGGCCAGACGCGGAAAGCGGTGCCCGGTCAGCAGCAGATAGGGATAGGACTTGTCGTCGCGGAACAGGATGTTGAAGCGCGGCTTCAGCCCCTTGATCAGGTTGTTCTCCAGCAGCAGCGCCTCGGCCTCGGTACGCGTCACCGTGGTGTCGATGTGGTCGACGCTCTTGAGCATCAACTTGATGCGCGGACTCTGGTCGGTTTTCTGGAAATAGCTGGAGACGCGCTTCTTCAGATCCTTGGCCTTGCCGACATAGAGCACCACGCCGGCCACGTCGACCATGCGGTAGACGCCGGGCAGGGTGGGCAGCGAGGCGAGAAAGTCCTTGTCGACGCTCAAAACTCAGTCTTCGTCGAGCAGCTTTCCGGCGATCGCCCAGTTCTCGTCCGGCAGTTCCTCGAATGCGATATAGGTGTACGACGCTGGCTTGCCCGCGTGGCTNNGCCGGCGAGTTTGATGGTGACGACGGGCATGGTCAGTCCTTCGTTTGGATCTTCGTGAACACGGTTGCGAACATCTCAGGGGTGAGGCGGCGCGTCTGGGTATTGTAGCGGGAGCAGTGGTAGCTGCTGACCAGCCTTCTGCCATCGGGCAGGCGGTAGTCGCTGGCGTGGGCGAAGGGATAGTCCTTGAGCTTGAGTCCGCGCGCGCGCAGGACCGCCTGATGCGCAATCTGGCCCAGTGCCAGGATGCTGGCATGTGCCGGCAGGGCATCCAGTTCGGCTGCCAGATAGCGGTTGCATTCGCGGATCTCGCCCGGCTCCGGCTTGTTGGCCGGCGGCAGGCATTTCACCGCGNNGGGTCGCCGAAGGCGGGCACCGGGCGCGCGTGGTAGTCAGGGTGGCGGACGCGCACCTCGTCGAGAAAGGTGGCGAGGCGCGGGCAGGCGCGGCAGTCAGGGTCGAAGCTCATTGAAAAACACACGGAAACACCCCGGAATCGGGGCGTTCATTGTAGGGCCTGCCGGCCGCTTTGCATGAATCGGGCAGGGCTACACCGTCGCCCACATCCGCATCAGGTTGTGATAACAGCTGGTCAGCCGGACCGCGGTATCGCTCTCGCCCTGCACGCCGCGCAGCGCGACGATGCTCATGTCCAGCTCGTGCAGCAGTTCGCGCTGCTGCGGTTCGCGCACCATGCTTTCCAGCCAGGAAAAGCACGCCAGCCGCGCGCCGCGCGTCACCGCTTCGACGCGATGCACGCTGTACGACGGATACAGGATCAGATGGCCGGCCGGCAGTTTGACCGCCCGCCCGCCCATGCCGTCCTCGATGATGAGTTCGCCGCCGTCGTAGTCGTCCGGGTTGTTGAGGAGCAGCGTGAACGACAGGTCGGTGCGCACGTGCTGGGCGGAGACCGGATGGGTGCGGATCGCGTTATCGACGTGGTTGCCGAAGGAATTGGCCTCGTCGCCGTAGCGGTTGAACAGCGGCGGGTAGATGCGTTTGGGCAGGGCGGCGCTGAAGAAGGCCGGGCTTTTCGACAGCGCCTCCAGCACGATGGCGCGCAGCTGCTGGGCGACCGGGCTGGCTTCCGGCAGTTGCCGGTTGTTCTTCACCGTGGCGGCCTGGCTGCCGGCGGTGACCCGGCCATCGGCCCAGTCGGCCTGTTGCAAGAGCGCGGTGCAGCGAGCCAGGGTGGCGGCGTCGAGAATGTCGGGGATGTGCAGCAGCATGGTCAGGGTCTCCTGTCAGGGATGTGACGCCGCGCGGGCAGCGTCACATCCCTGCCAATAGGCAGGGATGAATGGCTCAGAACTTCAGTTCGCCGGTGAGGATGAACTGGCGTCCGGTGCCGGGCACGGTGAACGGGCCGTTGTCGTAGATTGCGTCGTAATAGACCTCGTCGAACACGTTCCTGACGTTCAGCCGTACCGCCCAGTCCTTCTGCTCGTAGGCCGCCATCGCATCCCAGCGCGCATAGGCCGGCGCGGTATTGGGGTTGAAGCCGCTCGGCTGGCCGTTGGTGGTGAACTGCGCATTGGCCGACTCCGATGACGGGTTGTAGCCGTAGCGGTCGCCCTTGACCTCGACGCCGCCGCCGATCTTCCAGCCGCCGCCGAGCTTGTAGGTCGACCAGAGGTTGAAGGTGTATTCCGGCGTGTTGCGCGGGCGCTGGCCGACGAAGCGCGGATCGGCGACCTCGGGGTCGGTGTCGGCGTCGCCGTTGTCGAGGTTGACCGCTGTTTCGAGGATTTTCGCCCTCATCAGCGATACACCGGAGAACACCTCCCAGTTGGGGGTGATGCGGCCGGCGAGCTCGAATTCAATGCCGTCGGTGCGCCGCTTCTTGGTGAGAATCGCCGCGGTCGATTCGAGATCGGTGTTGCGCTCGTTTTCCTTCTCGGCGCGGTAGAGCGCGCTGCGGAAAGCCAGGTCGCCGTCGAAGAACAGCCACTTCGCACCGAGTTCATACACCTGGCTGCGCTCCGGGGGGTGGGCGCCGCCTGAGAGCTGGTAGAGATCGGCGGTCGGGCTGAACGAGTCGCTGAAGCTCAGGTAGTAGTGCGTTTCGTCGGTCGGCTGGTACGACAGGCCGGAACGCAGGCTCCATTCGCCGAAATCGAGCTGGGGCGAGGTCAGGCTGGAATATTCGGCCTTCAGCTCATCGCGCCGCACGCCGAGCGTGGCCTTCCAGAACGGCATGAATTCGACCGTATCCTGAACGTAGGCGGCATAGGAGTCGCCGGTGAAGTTCACCGGGTTGGCTGTGGTCGATTCGACGTAGGGCTCGAAACTCGCGGGCGTGCCGCCGAGATTCTGCAGGGTCTTGCGGTGGCTGTCCTCGTGCAGATACTCGACGCCGGCGACCACTTCATGCTTCATGCCCAGCGCGCGGAATTGCGTGTTGAAATCGGACTGCGCGGTGAGCGTCTCGTAGTCCATCGACCGCGTGGGGCCGGAGAGGCCGATCGTGCCGGGCGCCGTGGTGGGACTGGGCTTATGCGCCCAATAGCTGCGCTCGTAATCCCCGTAGCGTACGGTCGTGCGCAATGCGCTCTTCGGCGAGAAATGGTGCGTCCATGTCGCGGTGCTGACGCTGACATCGCTGTCGTCGAAGTTGGCATCGATGCCCCAGAAATAGTCCGCCGGAAAATTGGTGTTGGGCGCATGGGTGGCGCTGTCGAACGAGATGCCGAAATCCGGGATGTCGCGGTTGCGGGTGTGCTGGTGCGATAACACGAACTCGTCGTCGGTCTGCATGCCGAGCGCCAGGCTGACCGCTGCGCCGCTGCGGTGGATTTCCGGCTCGGTGCCGGTGGCGGGATTCTCGCGCCAGCTGCCTTCGTCGCGCTTCATCAGATTGACGCGCAGCGCGGCGTTCTCGCCGACGCGCTTGTTGAGGTCGGCGGTCAATTCGGTGTACCTCTCGGTGCCGAGGCTGCCGGTGAGCGAGTAGGCGTCGGCGCGCTTGGGCGTCTTCGACACCAGATTGATCACGCCGCCGGCCTGGCCGCGGCCGAACAGCATCGAGGCGGAACCGCGCAGCACGTCGATCTGTTCCAGGTTGAAGGTTTCGCGGTTGTACTGGGCGGTATCGCGAATGCCGTCCAGATAGACGTCGCCGAAGGTATAGAAGCCGCGCAGCAACATGTTGTCGCCGGCGCGGCCGCCCTCGGCGGCGTTGAAGGTGAGGCCAGACACGTTGCGCAGCGCCTCGCGCAGCGAGCCCACCTGCTGGTCTTCCATCAGCTCCCGGGTGACGGTGGTGATCGCCTGCGGGATGTCGTGCGGATCCTGCTGGATTTTTCCGACACGGGTCTGCGAGCCCTGGTAGCCGTTGTTGACTTCCATCGGGTCGGCGGTGTCCTCGACTTTCACCGTGGGCAGCGTGGTTTCATTGGCCGGTGGCGTTTGGGCCAGCACGGCGGCCGGCGCCAGCATCATGAAAGCCAGCGAGGCGGCAGCCGGCGTTGCGGCGACAGGTTGAAGGCGCGCCAGCAACTCAAGGCGATGTTGCTGCGCCACGGCAAGCCCTACACCGGCAAGACCTCCTGGGGGCCCACCCACGAGAAGTTCCTGGCACGCATCGCGTTCGACCATCCGGCCCAGCAAATCGCTTGGGCGGAGTACCGCAGCACGGTGCTGGAGGCCGGCCAACGCGTCGATCGCATCACGCAGGCACTGCGCGAGCAGGTCATGGACTGGCGCCTGGGCAAGCTCGTGCAGGCCCTGATGTGCTTCAAGGGCATCGACTTCGTGGCTGCCGTCACACTGGCCGCCGAGCTGGGTGACCTGCACCGCTTCGAACATCCCAAGAAGCTCATGGCTTACCTTGGACTGGTGCCCAGCGAATTCAGCAGTGGTAACTCCCGCTCGCAAGGCAGCATCACCAAGAGCGGCAACTCGCACGTGCGCCGCATGCTGGTGGAAGCTGCCTGGTGCTACCGCTACTCGGCGCGCATGAGCCGGCCAGTCACCGAGCGCCAGGAAGGCCAGCCGCGCAGCGTCTGCGAGGTCGCCTGGCGCGCCCAACTGCGGCTGTGCACCCGCTACCGCCGCCTGTGTGCCAGGGGCATGCACTCCAACAAGATCTGCGTGGCCGTCGCTCGCGAGCTCGCCGCGTTCCTGTGGGAAGCGGGCCGCCTGGTGGACTACCCAGCCTGAGTCACTGCGACGACCAACAGCAAGCAGCCTTGCAGCTACGCACCCGATGGGCAGCGCGAAACACCAGCACGGTCGGGGGAATCCTCGTTTGGATTGCGTGAGCGTCTTTGTGACGGCCTCCGACTATCAGACAGAGGCAGCCCCGCGATGATTCGTTGACATGCGGTAGCCAGCCCGCGGATATCAGAATGATCCACCGTCGTTCCAAGCTCGTGTGCCGCGCTGCCCATCGGGTGCTCTCTCTCGATCAACTCAACGCGACAACGTCGCGGAAAACCATTGCGCGTCCATTGACATGAGAGGCCATATCAATCCACCTTGGCGCC
>DONB01000157.1 GCA_003510325.1 Thiobacillus sp.
CCTGCGGCGATCAGGCCGGCGTAATGCGCCATGTCGACCATGAAGATCGCGCCGATCTCTTTTGCAATTTTCGCGAAGCGCTCGAAGTCGATGCGCAGCGCGTAGGCCGAGGCGCCGGCGATGATCAGTTTCGGCTTGTGTTCGCGCGCAAGCAGCTCCATCTTGTCGTAGTCGATCTCTTCCTTCTCGTTCAAACCATACGCGACGACGTTGAACCACTTGCCGCTCATNNTCGACGTATTCGCAGCCGCCGTAATAGCGCTTGCCGGGGTAGCCCTCGGCGTACTTGTTGGTGAGCTGCGAGCCCTGCGCTTCCATCACCGCCGGGCTGGTGTAGTTTTCCGACGCGATCAGTTCGATGTGATCCTGCTGGCGGCGGTCTTCCTGCTGGATGGCTGCCCACAGGTCGGGGTCGGTCTTGGCGAGGGTGTCTTGGCGGTTGAACATGGCAGTCTGATGCTGGGCTGAAAGACCGCGATTTTAACACGCAGCGCTTTGGCGAGCGGCTCGTATAATCGGCCAAAACCCGGGACCCATCCATGCAAAGACGAGATTTCCTGACAGGCGCCGGTGTCGCCGCGATGCTGCCGCTGGGCGCGGTGCAGGCGGCACCCGAGGCGTTGAAACAGCTGCCGGCCATCCGCTGGCGGCTGGCATCAAGCTTCCCCAAGAGCCTCGACACCATCTACGGCGCCGCGGAGACCCTGTCCAAACGCGTTGCCGCCCTCACCTCTGGCCGTTTCCAGATCCGCGTCTTCGCCGGCGGCGAACTGGTGCCCGGCCTGCAGGTGCTCGACGCGGTCGGCAACGGCACCGCCGAATGCGGCCACTCGGCCGGCTACTACTACGTCGGCAAGAACCTCGGCCTCGCCTTCGACACCGCCGTGCCCTTCGGCCTCACCGCCCGCCAGCAGAACGCCTGGATGTACGCCGGTGGCGGCATCGAGGCGCTGCGCAAACTTTATGCAAAGTACAACGTCGTGCAGTTCCCCGGCGGCAACACCGGCACCCAGATGGGCGGCTGGTTCAGGAAGCCGATCAAGTCGCTGGCCGATTTGCGCGGCCTGAAAATGCGCATCCCCGGCATCGGCGGCCAGATCATGGCCAAGCTCGGCGCCGTGCCGCAGACCCTGCCCGGCGGCGACATCTACCCCGCGCTGGAACGCGGCGCGCTCGACGCCGCCGAATGGGTGGGGCCCTACGACGACGAGAAGCTCGGTTTCCACAAGATCGCCAAACACTACTACTACCCCGGCTGGTGGGAAGGCGGGCCGCAACTGAGTTTCTACGTCAACCAGGCGGCGTGGAAAGCGCTGCCCGAGCAGTACCGGCAGGCCTTCGAGGTCGCCACCGCCGAGGCGAATCAACTGATGCTGGCGCAATACGACGCCAAGAACCCGCCTGCGCTGCTGCGCCTGGCGGGGCAGGGCGTCCAGCTGCACCCCTACCCCAAGGACGTCATGCTCGCCGCGCGCCGCGCCACCTTCGAGCTGTACGAGGCGGAAGCGAAGACCAACCCCGACTTCGCCGCGATCTACCGTCCGTGGAAAGCGTTCCGCGATACCGAGTTCCAGTGGTTCAAGGTCGCCGAAGCCGCGTATTCCAACTTCAACTACTACGTGAAATGATGTCGCATTGCACCGCTTTTGAAGCGGAATAAGGAGCACGCATGAACCGCCTCGACCAGCTGATCACCACCTTCGACCTCGGCCTGCGCACCGTCTTCGCCAGCCCCCACGCCGGCCGCCCCTATCCCGGCGCCGGCCCCGAGGCCGAGCTGAGCGAAGCCGAACGCGCCCAGGCCGCCGCGCTGATGCGCGTCAACCACGTCGGTGAAGTCTGCGCGCAGGCGCTGTATGCCGGCCAGGCGCTCACTGCCAGGAATGAAAGCGTGCGCGCCGAACTTGAGCAAGCCGCGCGCGAGGAGACCGACCACCTCGCCTGGTGCGAGACGCGCATCAACGAACTCGGTGGCCGCAAGAGCCTGTTGAACCCGCTGTGGTTCGGCGGCGCCTTCGGCATCGGCGTCGTCGCCGGGATGCTGGGTGACAAATGGAACCTCGGTTTCCTCGCCGAAACCGAACGCCAGGTCGAAGCGCATCTCGACGGTCATTTGCAGAAGCTGCCCGAAGCCGACGCCAGGAGTCGCGCTGTCGTCGAGCAGATGAAGGTCGACGAAGCGCAGCATGCGCAGACCGCCGTCGACCACGGCGGCGCGCCGCGGCCGATTCCGGTGAAGCAGGCAATGCGGTTTGCCGCCAACGTCATGCGGCAAACCGCCAGCCGGATTTAGCGCACGTTACCCAGCCAGCCGGCACGCTACGCTGGCGGTTTTCCCGAGGTTCTGATCCGCACGGCTCGTCCAGCCCGGGTGGAGGGAAAAATCCTGCGTGTTAGCATGACCGCAGAACGTCCGTCGCCAGGCGGCATCGATATCCCGCGTCAGCAAGGCGATGAGTTCATCAACGCTTCCATGAAATCGCGGCCGGCGCACGGCACGCCACCCGATTGAAATCCCAGGGTCGCTCACGGCTCGCAACCGGAGATGAAGATGAAATACGTGCTTGCCCTCGACCAGGGCACCACCAGTTCGCGCGCGATCGTGTTTGATCACGCGGGCCAGATCAAAACCATCGCGCAAAAGGAATTCCGGCAGATTTTCCCTCAGCCGGGCTGGGTCGAACACGATCCCAACGAGATCTGGTCGTCGCAGATCGGCGTCGCCGCTGAGGCGATCACCAGCGCCGGGCTGTCGGGGCGCGACATCACCGCGATCGGCATCACCAACCAGCGCGAGACCACCGTGGTGTGGGATCGCCGCACCGGCCTGCCCATCTACAACGCCATCGTCTGGCAGGACCGGCGTACCGCCGGCCTGTGCGACGCGCTGCGTGCGGCGGGGCACGAAGAACTGTTCCAGCGCAAAACCGGCCTGGTGCTCGATGCGTACCTGGCCGGCACCAAGCTGCGCTGGATCCTCGACAACGTGCCCGACGCGCGGCGCCGCGCCGAGGCGGGCGAGCTCGCGTTCGGCACCATCGACTGCTGGCTGCTGTGGAAGCTGAGCGGCGGCGCGCTGCACGTCACCGATGCGACCAACGCATCGCGCACGCTGCTGTTCGACATCGCGCGGCAGGCGTGGGACGACGAGTTGCTCGCGGCGATGAACGTGCCGCGTGCGCTGCTGCCCGAGGTGCGCGACTCCAGCAGCATGTACGGCGACACCGACCTGTTGGGCGGCGGGCGCATCCCCATCGCCGGCGTGGCGGGCGACCAGCACGCCGCTCTGCTCGGGCAGGCCTGCACCCGGCCCGGCATGGTGAAGAACACCTACGGCACCGGCTGCTTNNAGCCTCGGCATCATCCGCAGCGCAGCCGAGGTGGAAACCCTGGCGGCGAGCGTGCCCGACAACGGCGGGGTCTATCTGGTGCCGGCCTTCGTCGGCCTCGGCGCGCCGCACTGGGACCCGTATGCGCGCGGCTCGATCCAGGGCCTTACGCGTGGCACCACCGCCGGCCATCTGGCGCGCGCCGCGCTGGAATCGATCGCCTATCAGGTGAGCGACCTCATCACCGCGATGCAGGGCGACGCCGGTCTCACGCTCAGCGAGCTGCGCGTCGACGGCGGCGCCACCGCCAACGACACGCTGATGCAGTTCCAGGCCGATCTGCTGGGCGTGCCGGTGCTGCGCCCCAGGGTCACCGAAACCACCGCGCTGGGCGCCGCCTATCTGGCCGGCCTGGCGGTCGGTTACTGGAGCGGGCTCGACGNNCGCGATGGGACGCGAGCAGGTCGACGCGCTGCGCGGCGACTGGGCGCGCGCGGTGGAACGCTCCAAAGGCTGGGCGCAGGCGGAAGCGGGTCCCGCATGAATCGCGACGAAGCCCTTGCGCGCCTGCGCGACAGGCGCACCCCGTGGGACATGGTCGTGATCGGCGGCGGCGCCACTGGTCTCGGCATCGCGCTCGACGCCGCCACGCGCGGCTACGCCACCCTGCTGCTGGAACGCGACGATTTCGCCCAGGCCACCTCCAGCCGCAGCACCAAGTTGCTGCACGGCGGGGTGCGCTACCTGCGTCAGGGCAACCTCAAACTGGTGATGGGCGCGTTGCGCGAACGCGGGCGCGTGCTGGCCAATGCGCCGCACCTGGCGAGCGAACAGCCCTTCGTCATCCCCACCTACAAGCGCGGCGAAAGCCTGTACTACGGCTTCGGCCTCGGCGTCTACGAACGCCTGGCCNNCCTGGCCGGCCGCGCCAGCCTGGGGCGCTCGCGCCGGCTCGACGCGGCCTCCACTTGCCGCGAGCTGCCGGGACTGCGCAGTGAAAATCTGCGCGGCGGCGTGCTGTATCACGACGGCCAGTTCGACGACGCCCGCCTTGCGGTGAGCCTGGCCGCCAGCGCCTGGGACCATGGCGCCACCTTGGTCAACTATTGCCAGGTGGCGGGCCTGTTGCTCGCCGGAGGGGCGGGCACACCGGTCACCGGCGTGGTGGCGCGCGACCGCGAAACCGGCGCCGAGCACGAGATCCCGGCGCGTGTCGTGGTCAACGCCACCGGCGTGTTCTGCGATTCGATCCGTCGCATGGCCGAGCCTGGCGCGGCCGCCTGGGTGGCACCGAGCCAGGGCGCGCATATCGTGCTCGACCGGCGCTTTTTGCCCGGCCGCACGGCGCTGATGGTGCCGAAGACCGACGACGGTCGCGTGCTGTTCGCGATTCCCTGGCAGGACCGGCTGCTGGTCGGCACCACCGATGTGCCGGTCGAGGATGCCGAGGCCGAGCCGCGCGCGCTGCCGGAAGAAATCGATTTCCTGCTCGAACACGCCGGCCGCTACCTGCGGGACGCGCCGCGTCTGCAGGACGTGCTGAGCGTGTTTGCCGGGCTGCGTCCGCTGGTGCGTGCCGGCAGCGGGCACAGCACGTCGGCGCTGGCGCGCGACCATCTGCTGCGCGAGGAATCCGGGCTGGTCAGCATCACTGGCGGCAAGTGGACGACCTATCGCGAAATGGCCGAGCAGGCGGTCGACCTGGCTGCGCGTGTCGCGCAGCTGCCCAACCGTCCCTGTCGCACGGCGGATCTGCCCCTGCACGGCGCGACGGCCGATAAGCTGCCGACCCCGCTGCGTTCCTACGGATCGGACGCCAGCGCGGTGCAGGCGCTGGCGCAGACGCGGCCGGAGTGCGCCGCCCGCCTGCACTCGCGGCTGCCGTACATCGGCGCCGAGGTAGTGTGGGCGGCGCAGAACGAAATGGCACGCAGTGTGCAAGACGTGCTCGCGCGGCGCACCCGTGCCTTGCTGCTGGATGCGCGAGCCAGTATCGAGACCGCGCCACGGGTGGCGGCCCTGCTGGCCGCCGCATTGGGCCGCGACGCGGCCTGGCAGGCGCAGCAGGTGGCCGCATTTTCAGCGTTCGCGCTCGGTCATCTGCCGCGCGAGACCACAGCGGCGCCTGAAGCATTCACGGCCGGCTGAATATAAAGCCACGCGTTCCCGCATAAGCGCCTATGATCAGTGGGTGTCGTGTTTACAGGGGTGGACACCCCGCCGATACATCTGAAGCCACAGCAAGGAGAATCACCATGGCAAAAGGCCAGTTGCGCGGTAACAAGGAAGCCAAGAAACCCAAGAAGCCGAAGGAAGTTGTCGTTCCGGTTGGATCGTTCATTACACCGCCCAAGGCGGCCATTCCGGTCAAAACCCGGCATTGACTGTCGAAAGCCTCGCGCAAACGCCACCGTCGAGGTGGCGTTTTTGCGTCCGGGGCTCAGATCGGTTCAGACTGGAGCGTCCGGGTTTTCCGCAGCCCTTCAAATGGCGACAATAGCCGGCATATGGTCACCGCCACGTTTCGCTTCTACGACGAACTGAACGACTTCCTGGCGCCTGCCCGGCGCAGACAGGAATTTACGGTGCCGTGCGCGCAGGCGGCGACGACCAAGCACATGATCGAGGCGCTGGGCGTGCCGCACACCGAAGTGGAACTGATCCTCGTCAACGACGAGTCGGCGGGCTTCGATCGTCTGCTGCAGGACGGCGACCGAGTAGCCGTGTATCCGCGCTTCGAGGCGCTGGACGTGATGCCGCTGCTGCGGTTGCGCGACGCGCCATCAAGAGAAATGCGCTTCGTCGCCGATGCGCACCTCGGCGGGTTGGCCCACATGCTGCGCATGCTCGGTTTCGACACGCTGTATGACAACCACTTCCACGACGACGAGATCGTGGTGATCGGCGAACAGGACGGCCGCATCGTGCTGACGCGCGATCGTGAAATGTTGAAGCGCCGTGCGGTGTCACATGGCTGTTATGTGCATGCGCTCAAATCGGAGGATCAATTGAGGGAAATCGTCGAACGGCTCGACCTGGCGCGCAGCGCGCGGCCGTTCACCCTGTGCCTGCACTGCAATGCGCCGCTGCGTCCGGTCGACAAGGCCAGCGTGGTGGATCGCCTGCCGCCGCGGGTGCGCGAACATTACGATCGTTTTTCCACCTGCGATGCGTGCGGGCGGGTGTACTGGGAGGGATCGCACTGGCGCAACATGCGACGCGTGCTGGATGACGTGCTGCCTGACGCGCAGGACAATGGAACTTAAGGCGGGGCATGCGCTCTTTCCTGTCTCTTGTGAAAGTAATCCCATGACACTCATGAAATGGAAAATCTTCGCGACGCTGATCATAGGGCTGGGCCTGGCAGGTTGCGACATGCCCACCGAAGGAACGGCCCGGTCCCGCGGCAGCGAAGCCGCCCTCGAACGCAATCTGGACCCCGTGCAGGTGGCGCGCGGCAAAGCGGTGTATGACAAGGCCTGCCTGGAATGCCATGGCGCCGGCGGCAAGGGCCAGCCGGGCGACTGGCGCATCCGTGACGCGGACGGCCACTTCCCGCCGCCCCCGCTCGACGACAGCGCGCACGCCTGGCATCACCCCACCGCGGTGCTGCTGGACGTGATCCGCAACGGCAGCCCGCAGGGCCAGGGCAAGATGCCGGCCTGGAAGGGCAAGCTCAGCGAGCAGGAGATGCAGGACGTGGTGGCCTACATCAAGTCGCTTTGGTCCGACCCGGTCTACCGGCTGTGGTGGAAGATGGAGCAACAGTCGCTGGAACCCTGATTGCGCTGCGGTCTCTGCATCGCCGAAGCAGGTAAAATGCCGCCATTGAAATCTCACCCAACCAGGAGCATCCCCATGAGCGAATACGGATTCGACACCCAGATCAGCGGCCCCTTCGACGCAGCCATCGAGAAGGTCACTGCCGCACTCAAGACCGAAGGTTTCGGCGTGCTGACCGACATCGACGTGAAGAGCACCATGAAGGCCAAGCTCGACGTCGACATGCGCCCCTACCGCATCCTCGGCGCCTGCAACCCGCCGCTGGCGAACCAGGCCATCGGTGCCGAGCCCGACGTCGGCATGCTGCTTCCTTGCAACGTCGTGGTGCGCGAAGAGGACGACGGCAAGGTGACCGTGTCCTTCCTCGACCCGGGCATCATGGTCAAGCTGGTCGCCAACACCGCCGTGCATGGCGTCGCGACCGAAGCCCGTGCGCGCTTGCTGCGGGTGAGGGACAGCCTGGCGGCCTGAGCGGCTTGCGCCGATTGAAAAGCCCGCTTCGGCGGGCTTTTATGTTTTCGTGACCAGGTGCATTTGGACATCTGGTTGGCTGAAGACGTCCGGATCAATTTCCCCAAAGGTCGTCCAGGTTCTTGATGCCCCATATGGCTGCATTCTCGCGTCCAACGATCTTTTCCGTCACGCCTGGGCGGGAGAGGTCGATCATTTCGGGAGGAATGTAGGTTTTCGACCTGGTCGAGAAAAACACCTTTACAAGTGGCGCCAACAGCGACTTCTCCGACTGTTCGATCACCACCGCCAAACGGCCGGAACCTAGTTTCACCAGCGAGCCGGTGGGATAAATGCCGATGCTCTTCACGAAGGCCTGAAAAACGCGTTCATCGAAATGGCTCTGGCTCCATTCGGTCATTTTCCGGATGGATTCGGCGGGGTCCCAGCCCGTTTTATAGGGACGGTTGGAGGTGATGGCATCGTAGACATCGCACACCGCCCCCATCCTGGCGAACAGGCTGATCCTCTCGCCCGCGAGGCGATGGGGGTAGCCTGTGCCGTCGACCTTTTCGTGGTGATGGAGGCAAACGTCAAGCACGATATCGCTGGCGGCCTTGCCTTCGGCCAGAAGCCGGTGCCCCGCGAGCGGATGATTCTTGATGATGCGGAACTCGTCATCGGTAAGCTTGCCCGGCTTGTTGAGCACATCCATCGGCATCATGGCCTTGCCAATGTCGTGCAGCAGGCCTGCCATGCCAGCCTCGCGCACATCATGTTCGTCGAGGTCCAGTTGCCGTGCCAGCGACACCATGAGCGCGCAGACCGCAACGGAGTGCATATAGGTGTAGTCATCGGCGGTCTTGAGTCTGGCGAGGCTGATTAGCGCGCCTGGATTGCGCATGATCGAGGATGAGATTTCTTCGACCAGCTCGCCCGCGGCTTCGGAGCTGATTGCCTTGCCCATGCGCACTTCCTGGAACATGGAGACAACCGCATGTCTGGCCTTGTTGCAGATCATGGCGGCGCGCTTGAGTTCTTCGCTCATCGATACGGGCCGGGGCGTCCGGGCATGCTGCGCAACCTCGGCTTCCATCAAGACTTCAACTGTAGATTTTTCGGTCGGCCCCTGCGTTTCCTCTGCCCTGTCCAGACCCTTGGAAACATCGATCCAGACCTCCTTGATGGGGCTCTCGAGGAGGCTTTGAATTTCCTTGGGGTCTGTCAGGATGAATTTGCTGCGCCAGAATGGATGATCCATCCACGAGCCGCACAGTTCGTGCAGGTGCATCCCCAGTCGCAGGTCTTTCGTCTTGATTTTCCTGAGCATGATGTCGTGTGGAGTGGATCAGGGGGAAAGTCGCATCGCATCAAGCTACGCCGTGCCTGGCCGCTTGGACGACTGACGCCCTGTACAGGATCCCGCCAACCAGAATTTCCCGCATCAAATTCCGAATTCAGATAATAACGCCGGCAAACCAAGTGTGCATGCTCAAAGCCGGGAATTACCTGTTCACGCTGAATCCAGTTCTTTCAGGATTTCCTGAACCAGCACCCATGGCGCCACCACCACCGCCCAGAACATCGGCTGGCGCGCGTGCCAGTCCTCGGCATCGCTCAACTCGGCGCGGGCGATGCGGCCATCAGTCAGCCATTCCTGCACGGTGGCGGCGTTGTTTTCGGCGACGTGCAGCGCGGTATCGACCAGGTCCGTGCCGGGGGCGACCNNGGACCTTGATGACGCTGCCGCGCGCGAAGTGGCGTTCGAGTTCGGGCCAGGCGAGCTGGGCGGTTTCGAGATTGAGCTTGGCGCGGAGAATGTCGCTGGGAGTCATGTCGAGATGCAAGCTACAAGATACAAGTTACGAGAAGAGGGCAAAAGTCAGCGGGCCTTGCCGCCGCCGCGGCGCTGGCTTAATGGGTGCTTGGGCACTTGAGGGGGGCGGCCGCGGTTGGCGGGGGCGGGCTTGCCCGAGGTCGGTTTGTCCGCACCGGATTTGGCTGGCGCGGGCTTGGCCGGGCCCGGTTTCCCGGATGCGGGTTTGGCCGCAGCAGGCTTGCCCGATGCGGGCTTCGCCCGCTTGCCTTCGGCGCGCGGGGTGCGCGTGCCTTCCGGTTGCTTGCCGGTGCCGGCGGGCTGGTACAGCGGGATGAGGTGCTTCTTGCTGTTGCCGATCAGGTCTTCGCGTCCCATCTCCTTCAGGGCCTCGCGCAAGAGCGGCCAGTTGTCCGCGTCGTGGTAGCGCAGGAAGGCCTNNAGGAAGGCCTTGTGCAGGCGGCGCGTGCGGCCCTGCTTGACGACGGATACCGCCTCGGCCTTGCCGCCGAGCACCTTCTTCAGCGGGTTCTTTTCGGTGTGGTACATCGCGGTGGCCAGCGCCATCGGCGTCGGCAGGAAGGTCTGCACCTGGTCCAGGCGGAAGTCGTGCTTTTTCAGCCACAGGGCGAGGTTCAGCATGTCCTCGTCGGTGGTGCCGGGGTGCGCGGCGATGAAGTAGGGAATCAGGTACTGCTTCTTGCCNNACGTGGTGCTGCACCAGTTCCTTCACGTATTCCGGCGAGCGCACCGCGAGATCGTAGCGCAGGCCCGAGCTGATGAGGATCTTCTTGATTCCCGGCAAGGCCCGCGCGCGGCGATACATGTGGATCAGCGGCGTGTGGTCGGTGTTGAGGTTGTCGCAGATGTCGGGGAACACGCAACTCAAGCGGCGGCAGGCCTTCTCGATCTTTTCCGACTTGCAGGCCATGCGGTACATGTTCGCGGTCGGCCCGCCAAGGTCGGAGATGACTCCAGTAAATCCTGGAGTCTTGTCGCGGATGGCCTC
>DONB01000265.1 GCA_003510325.1 Thiobacillus sp.
GAACCACTGGGCGATGCGTCGGCGCGCGCGCTGCCAGCGGGTCTCAGGCATTGCGGCTCCATGAGGCGACGCCACCCATGTGGCGCGCGGAGGGAGCGAGTAGAAGGTTTTTCATCCACGCGAGCGTCTGCGCCATGCTCTCGCGGCTCTGGTAGGTGATAGTCTTGTCGCCATGCCGGACGCTCATGGCTCCGGTCTTGATTGCCGCTTCAAGCGCCGCTACGTCTGCCTGCGTGACTGTCGTGGCCATGCGACTCCGGAGGCCGGGGAGGCCGTCAGAATCGTCTCACGGGATAAGGGTGGACACGCAAGCCTGATCGTTCTTGGCTAGCACGATCTACCAGCGCCAGGGCCTCTGGCTGGTCCACGTGCGCGGGCGGTCGGGAGCGGGATGAGCCTGTGTCCGTGGAGGCGGCGGCGCTTGTCGCGCAGTGGGAGAAGAAGCAACGGGAGCGGTATCCGGTGGATAAGTTGCCACCGAAGGCGCGGGTTCTTCCCGTCTTATCGTCTCGCTCGGCGGTCGCGGCGCGTCCATCCTCAACCCGCCGACCATGAGCGAGTGCACGGCGGCGAGCGCGTAGGTTCGACAGTTCCCCGCGATGAACGATTTGCCACGGCGACGACAGATCAGGGTTCCATTCGGCACCGTGGCGCAGTAGACCATCCCAGAATATTGCACCGTTCGTCCGATATAACCGCGGCGTCCGTTGCCTCCGCCGTCGAGATAAACGCGCTCGGCTTTGCACTCACTGACGTGATACTGAACCTGCGCGTTGGAGCCGGATCGGCCGTGCATGTGCCACGGCTTGCCGAGCACAACCTTCAAGTTGGCGGAACATCCGATCTTGATGAACAACTCTTGTATGTCGTCTGCGAGTCGTCGGCTGATCGTTGCATAGGTTCGGTGCTCTCGTTGTCCTGGCTTCGTCTGAACCCATCCATCGCCAAGGATGGCGCTTGCGAGGAACCGCCGAATGACAGCCGGCCGTGCTTCTTTCACCCATGCCGGAACTTGCTTGCTTGCGACACCGACGCCGCACTCCTGAACCGCGTCGAAAAGCTGCTTGGAAGTACAAATCCAACGAACCGCCACATCGCCGTGGCCTTGTATTTCTTTGAAATGCCACGGGAGTCGAGAGAGCGTAGCGCGGATCTTCTCTGCCTTGGGGCCTTCATTCTGGTCGAGCTGTACGCGGCGCCGTAGGCCGTTCTGTGTTCTGCTTCTAGGCGCGGCGCAGCATCCTTCCGAAACGTACCAACCCAGGAAGTCCGCCCAGTCTCCTGTGTCAATGATTCGTTCTGGCTCAATGACTGGCTGCGAGAACTGAGCTTTCCTGCTGGCGGGTATCTCGACAGACGGCGATGGATGCCCACGCCAGTCCGCCGACGCCATGAGCGAATGATGAACTGTGAGATCCTTTGCGAGCGTAATGGCTGGAGGAACATCGAAGCTCCAACGCCGGGACTTCCGATCAAACACCTTTTTGAGCGTCACCATGCGATGCTCTGGCGTCACCAGAATATCGATGCGGCGCCCTTTCAGCGACACCATCTCGCCGTCGTGTTGTCGAGATATGAGAGCCTGCGGGCGCTGATATTCGATGTGGCGATCTGCCAGATTTACCGTTGCGAGCAGTTCGGAGCCATCCAGCGCGGCAAAGGCGCGCCAGCCGCCCTTCGTCAAGACTTCCGTTTCCACATCGAAGCAGTCCAGCGCCTCGTTGCGTCGGCCGTCGGCAATCTTGCACCACTCCCATACGTCGTGCCCGCGCCGATCCTTGCGCTTCATCCGCTGCTCGGAGGCAAGCTGCGTGAAGTAGTCCGGCATCTCCTGTTGTCGGCACGTGGGGAAGTGGCAGTAGCCGGGGCCGGGTTGCAGAACCCGCAGGTAGGCCGCAAGCGAGTCTTTCGCAGTATCCACGCCCACGAGAAAGAACACACCCTTGTCCTTGTTCTTGCCGGCCTTGCGCACCTTGCGATCCCAGATTGGGCGCCGGCCCGCAGAGCCCTTCGTCGCGTAGACTCGCCAGCGTCCACGGTCCCGCACGTAGTCATAGACGGCTTGCGACCGGTAGCCCGAGTCGATGCACGCCGCGCCGATCTTGTGCGTCCGACCGTCCGCGCCCGGCCAGTCGCGAAGCAGTACGGCGTCGAGGGCTCGCCACGTCCCGGCATCCAGCGGGTCGCTCTGCACGACGTGATAGGCAAGCGACCACGACTCCATGCCGAGGCCCCATCCCACGATCTCAAGCTCGATCCGGTCGTCCTGCACGTCCACGCCGGCTGTGAGCACGCGCACGCCAGCCGGCACGAGCGGTCCCCAGTCCTCGCAGCGCCCGGCCACGGAACCGGCGTCAACTTGCTGCCCGGTCTCTTCCCATGTCTCGGCGAGTCGGGTATTGACGAAAATCTGCAATGCGGAAGTGTCGCCCACCTTGGCACGAGCGGAAGCCGCGAGCCACTCGCCGATGATCATTCGCCAAGACGTAGCACCGAGCGGAGACGCCAGCGCGTTGATGCGGTAGCCCTTGACGCGGCGCTCGGGATGCTCGTGCACCCATCGGCCAGCCGCAAGCATGGCGCCCTTGCTGTGCTCCTCGATGACGCAGCCGTTCACCCGGCAGACGTACCAGGAGCGGAAAGGATCGACGCCCGGGTCGCCATCCCAGAAGAGGCGATGTTCGCCACCAGGGCCGCGCCATTCGAGATCTTGGTACTCGCCGCATTGCGGGCACGGCATCTCCCACCGGGCTTGCGACGAAGCCGCGTAGGCCGTGGCGATGCGCGAGCGGTGCGTGATCGTCGGGGTCGAAGTGATCAGCTCCTTCGCCCGCTCTCCACTGCCGGATAGGCGCATCCGGGCAAGCTCCAAGGGATCGCCTTCCTTGCCCGCGCTCACCGGATAGCGATCCACCTCATCGGCGAACAGACAACGGATCGGTGTGCCCGCAAGCGGGACCGGGGAGTTGGCGCCGATGAGCACCAGCAGTCCGCCGGGAAACATCTTCTCGGTGAGCGTGTTGTCGCCGCTGCGCGACTTCTCTTCGCTGACCTTGCCCGCGAGCGCGCCGCATTGCAGAAGGTGATAGATGCGTTGTTTTGAAAACTTCTCCGCCATGTGTCCGGTAGGTTGCACGATCATGGTGGCGCAGGGAGCATGGTCGATGATGTAGCCAAGCCAGTTGAGCCCGCATTCACTCTTGGCAGACTGCGCCGCGAACATCAGCACCACGGATGGACATGGATCATGGAGCGCGAGCCGCTGCATGGGCTCGATGAGGTAAGGCCGCCGCGCGTTGCTCCACGGCCCCGGCGTCACCGTCTCCGCAGTCGTGAGCACCCGACGTTCGGCCGCCCACGACGCCGGGTCAAGACGCGGGTCCGGGCAGAGCCCGGCGCGGAAGAGGCGGGAGAGGTCAAGCATGGCGCTCTGTCTTTGTCTCCGCGAACGTGCGGCCAACGGCACGGCTACTTGGTTTTCGCATCGCTCGGCTCCTTGTCCTCCACGATTTCCAACCTGCCGCCCGCCACGCGCTGGCTCCATACCGCGCCACGTTCCCGCACGACTACCGATCCTTGCTTGCGCATGCGGCCGATGCGGATTTCATCTTCGGCGTGCTCGATTGCCTCTTTCAGGTGCTTGCGCGAATACCGAGCGAGGTTCACTTCGATG
>DONB01000199.1:0-13839 GCA_003510325.1 Thiobacillus sp.
TGCATTCATGGGGCATATCTCCTGATTGAACAATGTTGCAAGTAGTTACAGACCGTACACGAAGTCGGTCACTTTATCGATTTCCGCTTCCGTCAACACGCCATGCTTGCCGTACGGAATCATGGAGGTGGCAGGGTTGGCCTTGGTCGCGTCCCAGATCTGGGCGCGCAGTTTGGCCTTGTCGGGGTAGCGGGCGCTCATGGCGATCAGCGGCGGACCATACAGGCCGGCGGATTCTGCATCGGGCTGGGTCGGCATGGCGTGACATGCCAGGCAGTTGCCTTTGGAGCGATTGAACGCGATGTCCTTGCCGGTTTCTTCCTTTTTGGGAGCGGCCGCCTGGGCCAGCACATTACCCGACAGCATGATGGCGCCGATCGCGCAGACCGCTGCTACGTGATGCAACTTTCGCATAGTCATCCTCCTAATTTTTGACGTAATGATGAAAGCGCTTGCCGCCTGGATGTGCCATGCAGTGAACGCTATCCAGTGATGGATGACCGAAGCATAGTGGAATTGTTTTTTCCCATGCAAGGCCGGGTGTGAATTTTTACGTGCAATTCGCGGGGTAAATTCCTACCAGCAGCAGCAAATATGGGGGGATTGCGCGCGAAACGCCTAGTTTTTGCGCTGCGCTTTTTCGGTTTCCTGCCATTCGCGTTGCCGCGCTTCTGCCGCCGACATTTCGTGAAAGCTTCCGTCGCCCGCCTTGAGGCCGAGGCCGATCTGCTCGATGGCGGCGACCAGGTTGCCGCTCAATGCAGACGCTTCTGCCTGGGCGCGATGGCTGAGCAGGCGATGTCCGAGCTGGGCATGGGTCTGGGCAGCCAGGCGCCACAGGCGGCGGTCGAGCGGATACAGCGCGAGCTGGCGGTCGACATGGGTCAGCGCCTCCTGGCTGCGTCCGGCCGACAAGAGCGCGCTGATATGGCCGTATTGCAGGGGGCGATAGCCGGGATGGCCCGTGCTGCCTGCCTCGTAGCGCTGCAGGGAGAGGGTCGGGTTGTCGCCGGCCAGCGCGCTGTGGGCAGCCAGCAGCTGGACCATCGGGTGAACGGGTTTGCCCGACAGCAGTTTCTGCACTTCCGTTTCCGCTTCCTTGAACTGGCGTGCACGGACCAGCGCAGTGGCGAGACCATAGCGGGCGGCGGTTTCGCTGCTGTAGCGCTTGTCCGTCAATGCCGCGCGTGCCGCTCGTACGGCGTCCTGCGGAGTGCCGTCCTGCGCGCGCAGGCGCGCGCGAACTAGTTGGAAAGCCAGACTGTCCGCCACCTGCTGGTAGGGCGCGTTTGCGCTGCGCGACTCCATGTCGGCAATGCGGTCGCTGGTAAGGGGGTGGGTGCGCAGATAGGCCGGCGCGCTGGTGTCGTAAAAACGGTTGGCGCGCTGCAGGCGGTTGAAAAAGCCGCTCATGCCGCGCGGGTCGTAATCGGCGCGGGTGAGCATGTCGTAGCCCAGGCGGTCAGCCTCGCGTTCGTAGTCGCGGCTGTAGTTGAGCTGGTTCTGGACCGAGTAGGCCTGCGTGGTGGCGATCGCCGCGCTTGCCACATTCGGGTTGGAGCGTGACGCCAGCAGCGCCAGTGCCAGCGCGGCCATGGTCGGCCAGTAGCTCTGGCTTTGCGCGGCGACCATGCGCGCGATGTGGTCCTGGGTGACGTGGGCGATTTCGTGTGCGACTACGCTCGCCAGCTCGGATTCGCTCTGCGCGGCGAGCAGCAGCCCGGTGTGGACGCCGATATTGCCGCCCGGCATGGCGAAGGCGTTGATGCTGGGGTCGTCGACGACGAAGAAGGTGAATTCGCGCTGATTGCGCGTGCTGACCGAGACCAGCTTGTAGCCGAGCTGGTTGAGGTAGTCCTCGATTTCGGGGTCGTCCAGATAGCGCGGGTCGGCGTAGACGTCGCGCATGATGGCGCGTCCCAGCGCCTGCTCTTCCTGGTCGGAAAAGTATTGGCGCGACACTTCGCCCAGATCGGGCAGATCGGCAGCGAGAACCGGTTGAACGGCCAGCGTGAACGCAAGCAGGGTACGCAGCATCAGCAGGGGAGAGGGAAGGCAGGACACGACATTTCGATTACGATGCGCGGATTGTCCACAAGGTTCCTGAAGATTCGAATATGAGCGAATTCACCCACTTTGATGAACGTGGCCGCGCGGTCATGGTCGATGTGGCGGGCAAGGACGACACCCGGCGCGTCGCCGTGGCGAGCGGCCGGATCCGCATGTTACCCGATACCCTGGCGCGCATCCTCGGTGGGCAGGCGGCCAAGGGCGACGTGCTCGGCATTGCGCGCATCGCCGCAATCCAGGCGACCAAGCGTACTGCCGAGCTGATTCCGCTGTGCCACCCGATCGCACTGACGAAGGTGGGGGTGGAATTCAGCCATGACGAGGCCGAATCGTCGATCGCCTGCACGGTGACCGCCGAGACGGTCGGCAAGACCGGGGTCGAAATGGAGGCGCTGGCCGGGGTGTCGGTGGCCTTGCTGACGATCTACGACATGTGCAAGGCGGTCGATCGCGGCATGGTGATGTCGGATATCCGCTTGCTGGAAAAGCAGGGCGGGCGCTCCGGACACTGGAAGGGCTAGTCAAAACGACCTCTTGCGCCGGCGTGGCGCCGCGGCAAGATGGCGTCCTGTGAAAAACCGGATGCGGGTATGCGTTTGTTCAGATTGCTGCTGTTGAGTCTGTGGGCATGTTCGTTCTCAGTGCGGGCGGAGATGCCAGATCACCTGACCTTTCCTGCCGAGGGCGCGCGCCTGCTGCTGTGGGTGGCGTCCGAGCGCGGTCTCGCCGAGCCCGAGGTGCATGCCGCGCAGCAGTTGGCCGTGCAGAGCGTGGAGACCTGGTCGCTCGATCTCGTCGGCGCCTATTTTCTGCCGCAACTGGCGAGCAGCATGGACGCCGTGCCGCCGCAGGATGTCGCGGGCGTGCTGCGTGCTGCGCAGGCGAGTGGCAAGCGCGTCGTCGTGTATGCCGTTGCGCGTGCAGCGGTGCCGGTGCTGCGGGCCGCAGCCGCGCTCGAGCCGGCCGAGCGCCAGGATCTGTGCGTGATGCTGATGTACCCGAACCTTTACACTGTGGCCGAACCGCTGGCCGAACCGGATTTTCTGGTCGTCGGGGAACTGGCCGGGTTGCGCGTGCATGTGCTGCAGCCGCGCCGCTCCGCCGCCACGCCGTGGCTGCCCGGATTACTGGAGCACCTGGCGNNCGAGCCACATGATCCTGGAAAATTTGCGAGAAGGATGGTGGGCGCGCGAAACGCCGACCGAATTCGAGATTGCCGAGAGTCGCCGCATGGACGCCATGCTGCGGCGTGAACTGGACAACTGGGAATGCAAATGAAGCGATGGCTGGGCGTGTGTGCAATGGGCCTGTTGCTGGCAAGTGGCGCGCAGGCCGCCGGATTCGAGACGCGCGCAGCGACGCCTGCGCCTGAGTTGAAGGCGCAGGATCGGGCGGGGGCGACAAAAACCTTGGCCGACTACCGCGGCAAGGTGGTCGTGCTCAATTTCTGGGCCTCCTGGTGCCCGCCCTGTCTGCGTGAAATGCCGTCGATGGAACGGTTGCGGCTGAAGATGGCGGGGCGGCCGCTTGCCATCGTCGCGCTCGACAGCGCCGAAACCACGGACGAGGTGAATGGCTTTTTGTCCAAAATGAAGCTGGGTTTCCCGATCCTGCTCGACCCCGACGGCAGCAACACCAAACGCTGGAAAGTCTTCGCCCTGCCCACCACCTTTCTGCTGGATGCAGAAGGGCATGTGCGCTACGTGCTGACCGGACCGACCGAGTGGGACGAGGGCGAGGCGCTCGCGGTGATCGAGTCGATGCTGGCGGAAATGGCTGCGTCGGTGAAACCTGGGCGTTAACCCCTCGATAAACAAGGAATTTAATTAGAATGCCTTATAGGGATATCAGCCGTTTTGCTTGCCATTCGACCGCTTAAGCGTGCAAAATATCAGAGTATTCGAAATGATTAATATATAGCCGTCCCCGCAGCATCCAGTGCCGATGCGCTGGCGCTGCTTCCAGCAGTCACCTAGTGTGTTATATCCGGGCAGGAAAAAACGCGATTTCGTCATGAAACTGCGGGGGACATTTTTGAACCTAGAGGCCGCATGAACGCCAAGATCAAACTCGAAAATCACGACGCACAGGAAATCAAGTACACCACCTGCTACATGTGTGCCTGCCGCTGCGGCATCAAGGTGACGCTGGAGGACAACAAGGTCCGCTTCATCCAGGGCAACCGCAATCATCCCACCAACCAGGGCGTGCTGTGCGCCAAGGGTTCGGCCGGGATCATGAAGCAGTATTCCACCGCCAAGCTGACTCAACCTCTGATGCGCAAACCCGGCACCGAGCGCGGCGAAGGCATTTACGAGCCGATTTCCTGGGAGCAGGCGCTCGACGTACTGACCGATCGCCTGGAAGAAATCCGCGCGACCGACCCCTCCAAGCTGGGCTACTTCACCGGACGTGACCAGATGCAGGCGCTCACCGGTCTGTGGGCGCAGCAGTTCGGTACCCCCAACTGGTCGGCGCACGGCGGTTTCTGTTCGGTCAACATGGCGGCGGCCGGCCTCTATTCGATCGGCTTTTCGTTCTGGGAATTCGGCGCGCCCGACTGGGACTACGCCAAGTACTTCCTGATGTGGGGCGTGGCGGAAGACCATTCCTCGAACCCGATCAAGATCGGCCTGGAAAAACTGAAGCGCAAGGGTGGCAAGTTCGTCACCGTCAACCCGGTGCGCACCGGCTATTCGGCGATTGCCGACGAATGGCTGCCGATCAAGCCCGGCATGGACGGCCTGTTGGCCATGTCGATGGTGCACGTGCTGCTGAAGCACGAGAAGTTCGACTACGAATTCCTGGTGCGCTACACCAATGCCTCCTGGCTGGTGGTGCAAAGCCCGGGACAGAAAGGCGACGGCCTGTTCCTACGCGACGAGAACGACCACCCGCTGATCTGGGACATCGACAAGGAAGCCTTCCGCAACGGCATCGACGGCGACATCGCCCCGGCGCTGTTCGGCGAGTTCGTGGCGCCGGACGGCCGCCGCGTCAAGACCGTGATGTCGCTGATGGTCGAGCGCTATCTTGACGAGCGCTACGCGCCGGAAAACGTCGCGCTGGAATGCGGTCTGCCGGCCGAGAGCATCGAGCGCATCGCGCTGGAAATGGCGCACGTCGCGTTCAAGGAGACGGTCGAGCTGCCGATCGAGTGGACCGACGTGTGGGGCCGCAAGCACGACAAGGTCGTCGGCCGCCCGGTGGCGATGTACGCGATGCGCGGCATCGCGGCGCACTCCAACGGCTTCCATTCCTGCCGCGCGATCCACATGATCCAGATGCTCTTGGGTGCGCTCGACGCGCCGGGCAACTTCCGCGCCCGCGCTCCGTACCCGAAGCCGATTCCGCCGCACCAGCTGCCGGAAAACAACATCGACATCATCAATGCGCCGAACACGCCGCTGTCGCGTCCGCCGCTCGGCTTCCCGACGCGTCCGGAAGACCTGGTGATCGACGAATTCGGCAACCCGTTGCGCATCGACAAGGCCTATTCGTGGGAGGTGCCGATCGCCTCGCACGGCCTGATGCATATGGTCATCACCAACGCGACCAACCATGATCCTTACGCGCTCGATACGCTGATCCTGTTCATGGCCAACATGGCGTGGAATTCGACCATGAACACGTCGAACATCCAGGACATGCTGCGCTCGAAGGATCCGGAAGAGCCCGGTCAGTATAAGATTCCGTTCCTGGTGGTGATCGACGCCTTCCACTCGGAGATGACCAACTTCGCCGACCTGATCTTGCCGGACACCACGTATCTCGAGCGGCACGACTGCATCTCGCTGCTCGACCGGCCGATTTCCGAGCCGGATGCTGCGGCCGACNNGTGCGCCCGTGGCAGGACGTCATGGTCCTACTGGCCTCGCGCCTGAAATTCCCGGCCTTCACCAACCCGGACGGCACCCGTAAATTCAAGGACTACCCCGACTTCATCGTCAATTTCGAGCGTTCGCCCGGCGTGGGCTTCCTTGCCGGCTGGCGCGGCAAGGACGGCACGAAGTCGCTCAAGGGCGAACCCAATCCGAAGCAGTGGGAAAAGTACATCGAGAACCAGAGCTTCTTTGCCCACCACTGGCCCGACAACCAGAAGTACATGCGCTTCGCCAACAAGGATTACCTTGAAGTGGCGGCCNNCCGATCATCATGCAGTTCTATTCCGAGCCGCTGCAGAAATTCCGTCTCGCAGGCCAGGGCCTGTACGACGGGCCGCAGCCGAACAACCAGGTGGACCGCGAGCGGCTGGTGAAGTACTTCGACCCGCTGCCAATGTGGTACGAGCCGCTCGAGCAGCAGCGCGTCGACGCGGACGAATATCCGTTCTTCGCGCTGACCCAGCGGCCGATGTTCATGTACCACTCGTGGGATTCGCAGAACGTGTGGCTGCGTCAGATCATGGCGCAGAACTACATGTACATGAACGCGCGCAAGGCGGCCGAAATGGGCATCAAGGACTTCGACTGGATCTGGGTCGAGTCGCACAACGGCAAGATCCGCTGCCAGGTCAAGACTATGGAAGGCACCCAGGAAAACACCATCTGGACCTGGAACGCCATCGGCNNACGGTCTGGACCTGGAACGCCATCGGCAAGCAGAAGGGCGCGTGGGGCCTGAAGGAAAACGCCTCCGAGGCGACCAAGGGCTTCCTGCTCAACCACCTGATTTCCGAGCTGCTGCCGGAAAAGGCCGGCGAGCGCCGCGTCACCAACTCCGACCCGGTGACCGGCCAGGCGGCGTGGTTCGACCTGCGCGTGAAGATATGGAAAGCTGCGCCGGGCGAGACCGGTTCGTGGCCGCAGTTCGATGCGCTGAAATCGCTGCCGGGCGACGAGCGTTACGAGCGGCCCGACGTGCTGCGCTATGACGCGCGCAGCCACGAAAAAAACTAAAAGCAGTACTAAAGAGAATTTAAGCGAGAGAGAACTATGAGACTTGGATTGGTCATCGACCTCGATGTGTGCGTGGGCTGTCATGCCTGCGCCATCGCCTGCAAGGAGTGGAACGCCTCCGGCACCATCGGCCCGTTGTCCGACTACCAGCCCTACGGCGCCGAGCCGTCGGGCGTGTGGTTCAACCGGATCCGCCATTACGAGATGGACGAGTATCCGAACAACAAGACGGTCAACTTCCCGATGTCGTGCATGCACTGCGAGGACGCCGACTGCGTCACCGTGTGCCCGACCGGCGCTTCCTACAAGCGCGCTGAAGACGGCATCGTGCTGATCGATCAGGACAAGTGCATGGGCTGTAACTACTGCTCATGGGCGTGTCCGTATGGCGCACGCGAACTCGACCGTTCCAGCGGCACGATGAAGAAGTGCACCCTGTGCGTCGACCGCATCTACGACCAGGAACTGCCGGTCGAGGAGCGTCAGCCTTCCTGCGTGCTGACCTGTCCGGCGCACGCCCGCATGTTCGGCGACTTCGACGATCCCGATTCGGCGGTGTCGCGCACGGTGCGCGAGCGCGGCGGTTTCCCGCTGATGCCCGAGCTCAACTACAACCCGACCAACCAGTACCTGCCGCCGCGCCGCAAGCCGGTGATTCCGGTCGACACCCAGCCCAAGGGCGGCCTGAAGGAAAGCATCAAGCAGTTCGCCAACAAGCTGGTGCGCCGCTAAGCGCCGCCTATATATTTGCGCCAGGAGAATCCATGCATCCCGCCTTCTCAGTCATTTTCTTCACCGTGGCATCGGGCGCCGGCTTCGGCCTGATCTCGCTGCTGTTCATCGCCGACTTCTTCAAGCTGGGCGGCAGCTTCAGCAATGATCAACTCGTCGCGGGCGGCCTCATTGCGATGGCGCTGGTCGTGTTCGGCCTGCTGTCGTCGACCTTCCACCTCGCCAATCCGAAAAACGCCTGGCGTGCGTTCAGCCGTTTCCGTACCTCATGGCTGTCGCGCGAAGGCGTGTTCGCGATGGTGTTCATGCCGCTGGCGCTGATCTACCTCGCCAGCATCATGTTCGACGCACCGCAGTGGCTGCGCGTCATCAGCGGCTTCCTGACCGCCATGATGGCCTGGATAACGGTGTTTTCCACCGGCATGATCTACGCCTGCCTGAAAACCATCCGCCAGTGGAATACCCCGCTGGTGCCCG
Source organism: Thiobacillus sp. (assembly GCA_003510325.1). Lineage (GTDB taxonomy): Bacteria > Pseudomonadota > Gammaproteobacteria > Burkholderiales > Thiobacillaceae > Thiobacillus. The sequence goes on from DONB01000199.1 coordinate 8,178, forward strand.
CGAACTACCTGGCGCTGGGCTATGCCAGCGGCAGCCTGCTGCTGCTGGTGGGCGCGGTCGCCGCCGGTCTCGACACCACGCCCTACATCGCGATGTCGGCGCTGATCGTCTCGATCGCCGCGGTGCTGAAGGCGATCTATTACTTCTGGATCCGCAGCCCGGGCCTCACGCCGACCATCAACACCGCCACTGGCCTGACCCGCGCCAAGGTCAAGCTGCTTGACACCGGCCACACGCACGGCACGTTCCTGACCCAGGAATTCGGTTTCCAGATCGCGCGCCAGAAAGCCGGCCTGCTGAAGCTCGTGGTGTTCAGTGTGGGCTTTGTTCTGCCCGGCCTGATGCTGGTGTGGGTGTTCAACCAGCATGGCGGCCAGGCTGCAGCCATCGTCGCAGCCTGCGCGGGTATCGTTGGCGCCGCAGTCGAGCGCTGGCTGTTCTTCGCAGAGGCCCGCCATGTGGTGAACCTGTATCACGGTGCCCAGCGCTGCTGATTCCCCGGTAGTCGGCAGGGTTGGCTCGCCCCCCGCTTTGCGGTATATTAGAAAATTCTAATTTCTCCATTGCAGGAGTGTGACCTCTATGTTCGGACTGTCAGGTTTCAAGGAAGTCGATCCCGCCTATGTCGCAGAAATTGCCGCCAAGGGTGCGCATCTGATCGATGTGCGCACCGAGGCCGAAGTGGCGCAGGGTGTGATCGACGGCGCCATCCACATCCCGCTGCATTTGCTGCCGTTGCGTGCGACCGATATTCCCCAGGACAAGCCGGTGGTGATCTACTGCCGCTCCGGCGCACGATCGGCTCAGGCGTGCGCATTCATGGCCTCCAAAGGCTACGGCAACATGCACAACCTGGCCGGCGGCATCATGGCATGGGCGCGTTCCGGCAACGCGCTCAGCCTTCCGCGTTGACCCGGGCGCTGCCCCGGCCAAAGACCCTGTATTTTCCCCCGCAGCACAGCAATTTCGGTTGCAATGGGGGGACTTCTGGTTTAAGGTACCGCAGCGTTTTTTACTACATACCGATTTAACCGATTTAGTGTAAGGAGAACCCAATGAATTTCGATAAAGAACTCGACGCACGTGGCCTGAACTGCCCGCTGCCCATCCTGCGTGCCAAGAAAGCCCTGGCCGAAGTCGCCAGCGGTCAAGTCCTGAAAATCCTCTCGACCGACCCGGGTTCGGTCAAGGATTTCGCAGCTTTCGCCAAGCAGACCGGCAACGAGCTGCTTTCCACCGCCGAAGCCGGTGGCGAATTCACCTTCTTCATGAAGAAAAAGTAAACAACAACAAACCAAAACCAGCGCCGTCCGTTCCTGGAGCACTCAGCCAAGAACTCACGGCGCTTTTTGTTGACTGACACACAGGAGAGACAGACATGGATACCAAAAAAATGGCCATCATCGCCACCAAGGGCACGCTGGACTGGGCATACCCCCCGTTCATCCTGGCCTCCACGGCGGCAGCGCTGGGCTACGAAACCCAGATTTTCTTCACCTTCTATGGCCTCCAGCTCGTCCGCAAGGACCTGTCTGTCCTCAAGGTCAGCCCCCTGGGCAACCCCGGCATGCCGATGAAGATGCCGTTTGGCCCTAAGTGGTTCAAGAGCATCAACTGGAACATGCCCAACGCCATCCAGGCCATCATCCCCGGCTATGAAAGCGTGGCAACGGCCCTGATGAAGCAGACCATCGCCAACAACGGCGTGGCCACCATCCCCGACCTGCGCGAGCTGTGCCAGGAAGCTGAAGTCAAGTTCATCGCCTGCCAGATGACCGTCCAACTGTTCGGCTTCGAGCATTCCGACTTCATCGACGGCCTCGAATACGGCGGCGCCGCCACCTTCTTCGAGTTCGCGGGCGAGACCGACATCTGCCTGTTCATCTAAGACAGATTGCCGCATGATGAAAAAGAGCCGAAATTGATTCGGCTCTTTTTTTATGTGTCTTTTGTACCACAGCCTGTCCGGTTTTTTGGTTTGCCCGCGCTGGCCGGCTTGTTTAAGCCCTAGAGCGGGCGTAGCCTTCGGGGCAGGCTATTCAATAAGCTTATCTGTAGTAATTTCGCCCAAGGAGACATAAATGAAATTGACAAAAGTTTTCGCATTCATGGCACTGGCCGGTCTGGCTGGCAGCGCCTACGCTACCAATGGCTATTTTTCGCACGGCTACGGCATGAAGGCCAAGGGCATGGCCGGTGCATCCACCGCCATGCATGACGATGCGTTTGGTGGTGCGAACAACCCCGCCGCCATGGTTTTTGCTGGTAACCGCATGGATTTGGGCATGGATATATTCAGCCCGATTCGCGAGGCATCCAATGCGGGAGACTTTGGTACTCCGGTTACGTCCGAGAGCGATGCCAATTATTTCCTGGTGCCTGAGTTCGGTTACAACCGAATGATGAACCCCAATCTGTCCCTTGGCGTGACCGTGTATGGAAACGGCGGCATGAATACCGACTACCCTGCGCTTGGCGGCGCATTTGGGACGATGAATATATTGGGTGGTTCGGGTGCCCTGGGTGTCGACCTGATGCAGTTGATCGTTGCCCCGACTGCTGCCTACAAGGTGGCTCCCAATCACTCCATCGGTATTTCCCCTTTGGTGGGTTATCAGCGCTTTGCGGCTACGGGCATCCAGCCTTTCTCCGCATATTCCTCTGATGCAGCTAACCTGACCAACCGCGGCAACGATGACGCGTATGGTTACGGCGTGCGCATTGGTTACATGGGCAAGATCACGCCTACCGTCACCATCGGCGCGGCGTATGCGTCGAAAATGAATTTCGAAGAGTTCAGCAAGTACAAGGGCTTGTTTGCTGAGCAGGGCGATTTTGACATTCCTGAGAACTACAATTTGGGCGTGGCTTGGCAAGCTACTCCTGCAGTCAAATTGGCCCTGGATTACCAGCGTATCAACTACGGTAAAGTGGCTTCGGTTGGCAACCCTGTGTCAAATCTGTTGGTCTTGGGTCAGCCGCTCGGTTCCACCAATGGCCCAGGTTTTGGCTACTCCAATATCGATGTGTGGAAACTGGGCACGGAGTATAAATACAGCCAGAATCTGACTCTGCGCGCAGGGTATAGCCATAGCGACAACCCTATCAGCGGCTCCGACCTGGGTGAGGTGTTGTTCAATATCCTTGCACCTGCTGTGATTGAGAATCATGTCACGCTTGGCTTTACCTATACGCTGTCTTCGGGGGACGAAGTCTCCATGGCCTATATGCATGGCTTTAAGAATGACGTGAGTGCGGCACGGCCGGGTGCGCCCTTTGGTACTAATGTCGATACGATCGAGATGTACCAGAACTCGCTGGGCATCCAGTACAGCTGGAAGATGTAATTTTCAGCAGCACTTCAGCTGATTGGAAACCGGGGCCTTGGGCCCCGGTTTTTTTATGTGCGTCTAGATGATTACTCCGGCAGGCAACAAAAAAGCGCGGTCGAAACCGCGCTTTTTTGTTGCTGCTGCGATTGGCTGTGTCAGCCCAGTCGCGCGTGCTGCGCTTCCAGTTTCTGCAGCATGACGGCGAAGTCGGCCAGCCGCGCCTGCTCCTGTTGCACCACGGCGGCAGGGGCGCGGTCTACGAAGCTGGGGTTGGCGAGCTTGGTTTCGGCCTTCTTGATCTCGCCCTGGATGCGGGTGATTTCCTTGGCCAGGCGCGCGCGTTCGGCGTCCTTGTCGATTTCCACCACCAGCATCATCCGCATGTCGCCGACCAGGGCGACGGGGGCGTCGGCTTCCGGCAGCNNCAGCAACTGAATCCGCGCGACGCTGTCGGGGTGGCGCTGTGCTGCGTCGAATTGAGGATAGGGCGCGAGCATGATGCTCTTACCCGTGATCCCGGCGAGCTGGGCGACTTTTTGCCACAGTTCCTCGGTGATGAAAGGAATGATCGGGTGGGCGAGGCGCAAGGTGGATTCGAGCACCGTCGCCAGCGTGCGGCGGGTGGCGCGCTGCTGTTCGGGTGTGCCATTGTTCAGCTGCACCTTGGCGAGCTCCAGGTACCAGTCGCAGTACTCGTCCCACACGAATTCGTAGACCGCGCGCGCGGCCTGGTCGAAGCGGTAGGCGGAGAAGGCTTCGTGAACCTCGGCTACGGCCTGCTGCAGGCGGGCGACGATCCATTTGTCCGCATCCGAGAAAACCATCGGCTGGCTGGCGTCCTGGCCGCAGTCGTGGCCTTCCAGGTTCATCAGCGCGAAGCGGGTGGCGTTCCACAATTTATTACAGAAGTTGCGGTAGCCCTCGGCGCGCTGCAGGTCGAACTTGATGTCACGGCCGTGCGTGGCCAGGCTCGCGAAGGTGAAACGCAGCGCATCGGTGCCGTAGGCGGCGATGCCCTCGGGGAACTCCTTGCGGGTGCGCTTCTCGATCCCCGGTGCTTTCTTCGGGTCCATCAGTCCGGTGGTGCGCTTGGCGACGAGATCGTCGATGCCGATGCCGTCGATGAGGTCGATCGGGTCGAGCACGTTGCCCTTGGACTTGCTCATCTTCTGGCCTTCGGAATCGCGAACCAGACCTGTGACGTAGACCTCGCGGAACGGCACCTTGCCGGTGAAGTGCAGCGACATCATCACCATGCGCGCGACCCAGAAGAAAATGATGTCGAAGCCGGTGACCAGCACCGAGGTCGGCAGGTAGCGCTCGAGTTCGGGCGTCTGCTCGGGCCAGCCCAAGGTGGAGAAGGGCCACAGCGCAGAGGAGAACCAGGTGTCGAGCACGTCGTTGTCCTGCGTCAGTTCGCGGCCGCCGGCCTGCTTCTTCGCTTCTTCTTCGGTGTGAGCGACATAGAAGTTGCCGTCGGCGTCGTACCAGGCGGGAATGCGATGGCCCCACCACAGCTGGCGCGACACGCACCAGTCCTGGATGTTCTCCAGCCACTGGCGATAGGTCGTGGTCCAGTTCTCCGGAACGAACTTCAGATCGCCCGAATCGACTGCGGCGAGACCCTGCTTGGCGAGGCCTTCCATGCTCATGAACCACTGGTCGGTGAGCATCGGCTCGATCACCGCGTGGGTGCGGTCGCCGCGCGGGATCATCAGCTTGTGCGGCTTGGCCGAAACCAGCAGGCCTTTTTCTTGCAGCTCGTCGAGCAGTTTCTGCCGCGCATCGTAGCGGTCCAGGCCCTGGTACTCGGTGGGGCACAGCTCGTTCATCTTGGCGTCGAGCGTGAGCACGCTGATCGCCACCAGCTTGTGGCGCTGACCCACCTGCCAGTCGTTGAAGTCGTGCGCGGGGGTGATTTTGACGACGCCGGTGCCGAACTCGCGATCGACGTAGTCGTCGGCGATGATGGGGATGCTGCGCTCGGCGACCGGCAGTCGGACGTGCTTGCCGATCAGATGCTTGTAGCGCTCGTCCTCCGGATGCACCGCGACGGCGCTGTCGCCGAGCAGGGTTTCCGGGCGGGTGGTGGCGACGGTCAAAAAGCCGGAGCCATCTTCAAGCGGGTAGTTGATCTCCCACATGAAGCCGTCTTCCTCGGCGCTGACGACTTCGAGGTCGGACACCGCGGTGCCGAGCACCGGGTCCCAGTTCACCAGCCGCTTGCCGCGATAGATCAGGCCTTCGCGGTAGAGCCGCACGAAGACTTCGGTGACGGCCTTCGACAGGCCCTCGTCCATGGTGAAGCGCTCGCGCGACCAGTCGCAGGA
>DONB01000199.1:13881-20535 GCA_003510325.1 Thiobacillus sp.
TGGCCCATGTGCAGCGTGCCGGTGACGTTGGGCGGCGGCAGCATGATGCAGTAGGCAGGGACATCGGGCGTATCGCCGGCCTTGAAGTAGCCGGCACTTTCCCACTGGGTGTACCAGCGTTTTTCGATGTCAGCCGGTTCGAAGGATTTGGCGAGTTCCATGGTGTACGGGCAAAAGCGCGATTATCCCAAAAAAGCCTGGGACGCGTCCCAAAAAACACTGGAGCAGGTCCCAAAAAAGCCCGGGACCGGGCCCCAAAAAGCCGGGGCGGNNCGCCGCAGGCAGCGGCTTCAGGCCGACGGATCGCGCGGTTGCTTGAGTTTCTCCGCGACGGCGTCGCGCACGATTTCGCGCACGTTGACGTCGAGTTGCGAGAGCAGGGTGGCCACGGTCTGGTCGAGGTTCTTGCGCAATTCGGCGGCGACCTGTTTTTCCATCACTTCCGACAGCCGGGGCGCGAGTTCGCTCATCAGCTGCTCGGCCAGGGTGTCGCTTACGATGGTCGATGGCGCATCGATTTCTGGCGCTGCAGGTTCGGCGGGTGGTGCTTCGGGTTCGACCCTCTGCACAGTCGGAGTCGCGGGATCGGTCGCGGGCGCTGAGACGAGGGGGGGCGTGCCGCGCTCGATGACCTGGGTCAGAACCGGTAGCCAGGCATCGGGCGGGCCGGTCTGTTCGGCCTGTTGCCCGGCTACGGTCTCGGGCGACGACTCGCTGTCGCGCTCGGCGCCGCCGCGATGCTTTTTCAGCAGTGCATCCATTTTGCTCAACAGCGGGCTGTCGCTCATCGAGGTCTCCTAGTCGGCGTGCGGGCGCAGGTCGTGTGTCTGCAGGGCATAGCCGCGCGTCTTGTAAAAGCGGTAGCGCGCGCGTCCCTGTTCGATTCCGGCTTCATCCAGGCCGATGATTTCGACCAGGCGTTCGAAGCGGGCGAAGGCGGGCGGCTGCTCGGTGTGCAGGTTGATCATGACGTCGGCGCTGCGCAGGGCGTCGGCGTCGGTGCCGATCAGCACCGGTGTTTCGCCTGCCAGCGCATCGCTGTCGCGGCAGTGCGGGACGAAACCCAGTGCGGGCGTCGTCCAGAGCAGGCGGTCGATGGCGTCGGCCACCGCGGGGANNCGGGGTCGGGTGCGTAGAGCATCACCTGCTTGCCCTGTCCGTGTGCCTTGGCAGCGACGCGGCGAGCCACGTCGAGCGGGTTGTCGGCAAAGGTGTAGAAGGTGATCTCGGTCACGTCTGCCGGCTTATTTCTGGGTGCGGTTCAGCAGGAAATGCACCAGCAGCGAAACCGGGCGGCCGGTCGAGCCCTTGTCGCGCCCCCCCTTCCAGGCGGTGCCGGCGATGTCGAGATGCGCCCAGTGGTATTTCTTGGTGAAGCGCGACAGGAAGCAGGCCGCGGTGATCGAGCCGCCCGGCCGTCCGCCGATATTGGCCATGTCGGCGAGGCTGCTCTTCAGCTGGTCCTGGTAGTCGTCCCACAAGGGCATGCGCCAGACGCGGTCCCAGGCGTGGTCGGCGGCGTGCTCGATCTCGCGCGCCAGCGGGTCGTGGTTGCTGTAGAGCGCGCTGGGGTGGGCGCCGAGCGCGATCACGCAGGCGCCGGTCAGGGTCGCCAGGTCGACCACGGCGTCGGGCTCGAAGCGCTCGGCATAGGTCAGCGCGTCGCACAGGATCAGGCGGCCTTCGGCGTCGGTGTTGAGAATCTCGATGGTCTGACCGGACATCGATTTGACGATGTCGCCCGGTTTGTTGGCGTTCGCATCCGGCATGTTCTCGCAGGCCGGGATGAGGCCGACGAGATTGAGCTTCAGCCCCAGTTCGCCGATGGCGCGGAAGGCGCCGATGACCGCGCCGCCGCCGCTCATGTCGTAGTTCATCTCGTCCATTTCGGCAGGCGGCTTCAGGGAAATGCCGCCGGCGTCGAAGGTGACGGCCTTGCCGACCAGCACCACCGGCTTGTCGCCCTTCTTGCCGCCGTCATGCTTCAGCACGATGAAGCGTGGCGGCTTGTCGCTGCCCTTGCCGACCGAGAGGAAGGAGCCCATGCCCAGNNCGGGCGTGCAGATGTTGGATGGCGTGTTGCCCAGGTCCTTGGCGAGGTTGATGCCGTGGGCGATCGCCAGGCCGCGTGCCAGTCCGGCTTCGCCGAACTTCAGTTCGCCGCGCCGCGACACCGCAAAGATCACGCGCTTGAGCGGACGGCGCGCTTCGCTCGGCTTGCTTTTCATGCGGTCGAAGCGGTACAGCGCATCGTGGGCGCTGATCACCGCCTGCTCGATGTTCCAGGTGACATCGCGCTTCTTCACCGGGATTTCGGACAGCGTGATGGCCGCTTCCATCGAGCCGGTGTCGCGCAGGGTCCTGACGGCGCAGGCAATGGCGTCGCGGTAGGCCTTTTCGTGGAACTCGCGCTCCTTGCCGAGGCCCACCAGCAGAATGCGGTCGGCCAGAATGTTGGGCACGCGGTGCAGCAGCAGCGTGCTGCCGGACTTGCCTTCCATGTCGCCGCCGCGCAGGATCTCCGACAGGTAACCGNNGCGGCTTTCGAACACGCCGACCACCACGCAGGCGGTGCGCTGCTTTTCGGGGGCACCGCTTTTTATGCTAAATTCGAGTTCGATTTCCTTGTTTTCCATGTCTGTGCTCAAAAAAATACAATTTGCCCCTGCGCCGCCGCCAGGAGGCGCCAGCCGGATGGCCGCGCCGACGAGCGGCAATGCCGATTGGGCGATTATTGGCGCGGGCGCGGCGGAATGTCAAAAGCCCGTTCGTATCACGAACGGATCCCGGATGGCCCCATGCTCTATCGCCGCGCGCTGACTCGCGAGATGGCACTCACCACCGGTGCCGNNTGCGCTGGTGGTGCTGTTCATCCGCCTGCTGGGCGACGTCGCACGCGGCGAGCTCGCCAACGAGGCGGTGTTCGCATTTCTCGGCTTTTCGCTGCTGTATTTTCTGCCGGTCTTGATGACGATCGCGCTGTTTGCCGGCGTTTTGCTGCCTTTGTCGCGCATGTGGCGGGACAGCGAAATGGTCATCTGGTTCAACGCGGGTCTGTCGCTCACACAGTGGATGCGCCCGGTGCTGGTCTTCGCAGTGCCGTTTTCGCTGGTCATCCTGCTGCTTTCGCTGATGCTCAACCCGTGGATGCAGACCAAGAAAAACGAATACCGCCAGGATCTGAAGAGCCGCAGCGAAAGCTCCCTCATCGCGCCCGGGCTGTTTGCCGAATCCGGCGCCAGCCAGCGCGTCTACTACGTCGAATCGCTCAACCCGCTGACCGGCATCGTGCGCAACGTGTTCATGCAATCGCGCATCGATGGCCAACTCGGCCTGGTGGTGGCGCGCGAAGGCAATCACACCGAACTGCCCGACGGCTCGCGTTACCTCGTGTTCAAGGACGGACGGCGATATGAAGGCACGCCAGGTCAGCTCGACTATCGTATCGTCCAGTTCGAACGTTACTGGATGCGTCTCGATCCGGTGGCCACGGGCGACAAGGTGACCGGTATCCGCCAGGCACCGGTGAACGAGTTGCTGGCTGACAGCTCGGCGCCGGCGCGCGCCGAGCTGCTGTGGCGGCTGGGCGTGCCGGTTTCCGCGCTGATTCTCGCCGTCATGGCCATTCCGCTGAGTTACGTCAATACGCGGGCGCGCCGTTCGTATGGACTGATGATCGCCCTGCTGCTGTATTTCGTCTACAACAACCTGCTGTCGCTGTCGCAGGCCTGGGTTGCACAGGAAAAACTCAATCCCTGGGTGGGCATGTTCGCTTCGCATCTGCTCATGCTGTTCGCCGTGGCCGCCCTGTTCTATCTGCGCAATCGGCAATATGCCCCGCGCGGGAGGCACGCATGACGCTGCTTGCGCGTTATCTGGCGGGGCAGGTGCTGGTGGCGTCGGGCTTCGTGCTGCTCGCGCTGCTGGTGTTGTTCGCATTTTTCGACGTAATGCAGGAACTCGGCAGCCTGGGACGCAACGATTACGGTCTGGGGCAGGCGATCGTGGTGGTGGCGCTCAATATGCCCGGGCATCTGTATGAAATCCTGCCGGTGGCAGCGCTGATCGGCACGCTGTTTGCGCTGTCGCGCCTGGTGGGCAATTCCGAATATGCGGTCATGCGCGTCTCGGGCCTGTCCAACTGGCGGGTGGCGGGGTATTTCGCGCTGATCGGCACCCTGCTGTCGCTGCTGGTGCTGGTGCTCGGGGAATATGTCGCACCGTGGTCGGAACAGGCCGCGCAGCGCTACAAGCTGATGGCGACCCGTTCGGTCGTGGCGCAGCAGTTCCGCTCGGGCCTTTGGGTCAAGGACGGCAGCAGCTTCATCAACGTGCGCGAGGTGATGCCCGACAATACGCTGCGCGGCATCGAGATTTATGGTTTCGAGGCGGACGGCCGACTGGGCTGGATTCGCGCTGCCGACCAGGCCAGCTGGCGCGGCGGCCAGTCCTGGGATTTGCAGCAGGTGATGGAAACGCGCTTCGGCAGCGACGGCATTCAGGCGACGCGCAGCGCGCATCAGGACTGGCAGTCGGTGCTGACGCCCGACATTCTCAGCGTGCTGCTGGTCGCGCCGGAAAAGATGTCGGCGCGCACGTTATGGCGCTACGTTGCCCACCTGAAGGAAAACAACCAGAAGGCATCGCGTTACGAACTCGCCCTGTGGTCGAAATTCATCAGCCCCTTCGTCATCCCGATCATGATGCTGATCGCGATGCCGTTCGCTATCCAGGGTCCGCGTGCAGGCGGCACCAGCAGCAAGATTTTCATCGGCATTCTGGCCGGTCTCGGCTTCCATCTGCTGAGCCGGCTGTTCGGTCATCTGGGTCTGTTGAACGACTGGCCGGCCGTGGTGGTATCGATCCTGCCGCTCCTGATCTTTCTGGCGATCGCGCTGGCAGGCATCCGATGGGTGGACCGGCGCTAGCGTCGCTGCCGCACCGGCTCGCCGCGTGTCTGTGTATCAGTGAGCCGCCGGTCAAGGTGGCCTGCGTCCACGCGTTGCAGGCCGATTGGCTGGCGGGAGGCCTGGACCCCGCAGCCGGGATCGAACGCGATCCGATCGACCGACCGGGGCACCCGGACAAGCCCGAACTGATTCCACCGCAGAACGTACCGCGCCGCCGCCCCGATACCCGGCACGGTCGCGCCGCGCTCATCCATGCGCTGGCGCATATCGAATTCAATGCCATCAATCTCGCGCTCGACGCCGCCCACCGCTTTGCCGGCATGCCGCCGGCGTATTACGCAGACTGGCTGAAGGTCGCAGACGAGGAGGCATTGCACTTCGATCTGCTGAACACGCATCTGGCGACGCTGGGTTACGCCTACGGCGACTTTCCTGCGCACAGCGGTCTATGGGACATGGCGCTGAAAACCGCGCACGACCCGCTGGTGCGCATGGCGCTGGTGCCGCGTGTGCTAGAAGCGCGCGGACTCGACGCGACGCCATTGATCGTCGAAAAACTCCGGGCTGCGAACGACCTGCGCATGGTCGAGATTCTCGCCGTGATCGAACGCGACGAGATCGGTCACGTCGCCATCGGCAGCCGCTGGTTCGCTTGGTTGTGCGAGGCGCGCAGCCTGGAGCCCGAAGCGACGTTTCGCCAGTTGCTGGTCGATTACGACGCGCCGCCGCTGAAACCGCCTTTCAATCTGGCGGCGCGCCGTGCAGCGGGGTTCAGCGAACCCGAGCTGGACTGGCTGGGNNCCAAGGATCGTGTCCGCGAAGGCACGAAGTCGCACTACTGGGATTGCGTTTTCTTCGTGTCCTTCGTGGGCGGATGGAAGTGCATCTATAGGCCCAGCGTCGTCGCCGACACGCCTGCCGGCGACCGCTGCCACATACTCTCGAATTCCTGATTCAATGACACGGCATCGCGCGCGTCGTCCAGGTGCAGCGTGCCATGCAGCGCGGCCTTGTCGGCGCGCAGCAGCACGCTGTGGCGGTCGGCGAGCGCAAACGCCTGGTCGGGGCGCGGCGCATCGGGGTCGGCCTGGCGGATTTCGAGGACGTGACCGAAGTCGCGCACCAGTTGCATCAGATGGGGATGATTGCGTGCAACGCGGCTGATGTCGTCGAGCAGCAATTCGATGCGGCAGCCGCCACCCGCCACGCACAATGCGCGCAAGGCCGCGTGGCGCGGGGCGGCGTCGATCTCCAGCAGGTTCAGGTCGTGGTCGTATACGCGTAACTGACGGTGCGTGCCGGCCAGCAGCGCATCGAAGGCGGCACGGAATTCGGCGGGGGTTTCAAAGGTGTTCATGCGGCATCGATCTCCAGCCAGCCGGCTTCGTACCAGTCATGAAAGCGCTCGCGCAGCGCGGCAGGCAGGGGCGGCGCGAGGCGGCGCTGATCGGCCAGGTGCTTCAGCGCGGCGGTTTCGTCGGCGGCAGCCGTAAAGGCCTCGCCGTTGATGAAAAAGCGTCCGCCTGCGAACAGCAGGCGCGATTTGGGATTGAGCGCCACGCCGTGCCTGTTTGCCTGCTTGTTGAACGCGGCGCGCGCAAGCGGGGCTTCGGGCGGATCGAAGAACACATTCGGTTTCGGCTCGGACAGGTAGCGCCCGGCGAATTCGGCGACGTCTCGCCTGCTCCATTTGATTTTTGCGATCATGCCTTCGATCTGCGAAAGCATCTGCCGGCTGATTTCG